>JAEYWQ010000234.1 GCA_023428885.1 Bacillota bacterium | reverse complement strand
GGTAAGAACAAAGGCCTAGTCAATTCAATTGACCGGGCCTTTCCTGTATCTATCTAACAAAACATATCAATCATACTTTATTCACAAAGTTGAGCAACCACTTGATTAATCACTTTACCATCCGCTTTGCCTTTTAACTCCTTCATAACAAGCTTCATAATCTCACCCTTATTCTTGCTTGCTACTAAATCAGAAAATTTCTCTAATAATAAGCGCTTCACTTCAGCCTCATCTAATAGCTTAGGTGCATATTCATTAATAACATCATATCTTGTTTGATATTCTGCCTTTAATTCAACACGATCAGCAGGGCAGGTATCTAGCTGCTCTCTTACCGTCTTTAATTCTTTTAATATAACACGGTCAACTAGCTCTTCTGTGATATCATCACGTTGACCTTCATCAATTGCAACTTTTTTAATCGCAGAGATTACAGAGGATATCGCATCCTTTCTGCTCTTGTTTCTATCTTTCATTGCTGCAATCATGTCTTTTTGTAATGTCTCAAATTGCATAGGTAACTAACTCCTTTCCATGTTCTTTGCTTATTTTACGTCTTTTTTGTATCTTATGTCAACTCTAGCGTAACAAATTGCTCAAGCTCTTTTAAAACTTCCTTGATACGTTCAGCATTGGTTTGATAATAAACTCGTCCGCTATCCACGCTGGCTTTTAAAAAACCAAGCTCTACTAAGGCATTTACATGATATGAAATAGTTGCTGTGGTAAGATTCATCTTGGCTGCTATCTCTCTACCAAAGGCTGGGGTTTTCTTTACCATATCCATAATATCTAATTTACTCTTATCGGCAAACACTTTACCAATCTTAATTACATCACTTTGCAGCAAGTGGCTTGCGTTAAATACAAAGTATCGATTAATAAAAATACCAAGATCAACCACATCCTCCTCTTCCTGATCTCCACCATCTAAGGACATTGTAATACTACTTGGATGGAATAATTTTGGTCGAATAATGGTACCTAGGTTACTATTGGGGTGAGCCAAATTCAGATAGTTTCTAATCGCATCCATGATGCTCTGTGTCTTTTCATACTCAGTCCAATACTCATAAAAACTAGTCTCTAGAAAATTGATATCCTCCGAACAGTCATCCAGAAGTTTCATTGTTCTTGTTAACAAGTGTTTGACTACGATAAAATAATTCTCTGGGTGATATAATATTTTTATTATTTCAAAATAATCTTCTTTACTACATTCACTATCCTCTAAGAATTTCATAAATTCGTCAATATCTTTTGGAAACTTGTCTTTTAGTACTGCCGCCTCCTGGTCGTCTAAGATTCGGATAAACTCCTTGATTCTGCTTTCTAGTGTGGAAGAGTTCACTTTCTCTTCATAGCTGTTGATCTCCTCAATAAAACTTCGACTATCCCAAAGCATGCTTAGGGCTGCGAAGGAAGAATAATTTTGCGCCACCGCTTTAAACAACCTTTGTATCTCGCTCTTCTCACCTTCTAAGGCTTGCGAAACATAAGTATAGATACGAATTAAAGCATCTACCTTTTTTTCCATATGAAAGCTTTCGTCCGTACTTTGACTTAGTTGCTTTTCCCTTATGCTATTAAGATCCAAACCCTCTGCGATATAATAAAGTAATAAATAGGCATGCTCTAAGCGATTACCATGTTCTAATATGCGTGACATCCAAACCTCCAATATGTGTCATAAGGCTAATTTAACCCATTTCCACTTCACTAATACTCTCAGGTTCTGCATTACTACTTAAGTTAAAACTCTGCATAAGACGATTGATTCTTCTCTTACCACAATAAAAGATACAAACCAGTAAACCACAGATTCCTGATATAATGAATATTATACTAGTATCTACGAAATTTGCAATGATGCTTATAATAAATGAGACAACTGGCATGGATGCTACCATAAGTGCACTAAAGAGGGCAGATACACGTGCCATAAATTTTGACTCAACGCTCTTCATAAACTCAACACTAAGGAAGGTTGATAAGAGTGAGATACATAAACCAAAGAGAAAAGATGTTAGTCCAGCTAATAGATAGAGTATAACTTCTTGTTTTAATTGTCCTAAAACGATTAGCAATAGATAGTATATACCAATAGAATAGCCGCCGATCTGTATCAAAGCGCGTTCGCTTAATTTAGCTTTTATATAAGGGAAGCTTACAGATCCTGCTAGCATTCCAAGAGTAAGAAAACCGCCAAGGACGGATAACATGATTTCATTGGTATGTAAGATTTCACTGACTAAAGGACTCTGTAAACTATTAAGTGGTACAAGAATACCATTTAAGTAAACAGCTAAAATCACAAAATAACGTAGATATTCCTTATCTTTTACATAAAGAAAGCCTTCCTTGAAATCTTGTTTAAATTCTGCAAACTTAAACTTTGTCTTAGCTACTACATCGTCCTTCACCTTTAACGTAAGGATAACTGCAGCAGATAAAAAGAAGGTCGTAGCATCCAGATAGATTGCCGTAGACACACCAAAAGTTCCAATGATAACACCAGCAGCTGCAAGACCAACCAGTTCCATCACACTATTGACACTACTAGATAAAGCAAGGCCAAACTCGTAATATTTCTTATCTAGTAACTTTGGTAAAAGTGCAGAGGATGCTGGTTGACGAAATGCTTCTGCACTAGAGATGATAAGTGTCGTTAGCACCAATAACCATTGATTTAAAAAGCCAAGTATCATGGCAGTTGCAATGAATCCCACACAAATTCCTCGAATCACATCCGTTAAAATCATAATTCTCTTCTTATTCTTGTTCTCAACCCAGGTACCAACAATCGGCTGTAAAAAAATCGTAGGTAGACGATTCAGGCCAAAGATGATTGCAGACCAGGCCGCACTTTGCGTAATCTGATATACGAGCCATGTAAAAGCGATGCTGTCTACAGAGTCTCCAAAACGGTTAATCAAAGCTGCAATTACTGTCTTCATGTACTGTTTTTGCTTTAGTATGTCACGATAGCCTATCTTTTCCTTCTTAACTTCTAATTCTTCTTCCATGATTATCCTCCTATTAGATAGTTTTCTAATGTATATAAGAATTTTATAATACATTAGAAATAATGTCAATAGTAAATTAGAAAACTATCTAACGAAAAAGATATCCATTTAACTCTCTTGTCCCCAAGTGATTTGGATACCCTATAAACATTTCATATAGCATAGCAAAAGTCGGTGTGAAATTATCACACCGACTTGCTTAAATGAATCAATTAAAGTTCAGAAATGATGGATAAGATTTCCTCACACTTCTTCCCAAGCTCATTCACACTCTCATCCTCATTAATTCCATGCTCAATCAAATAATCAGTAACAACCATATCAAGCTCTGCAAGATGCTCATCATCTAGCTTCTTTTGCAATGAAAATGTAATTCCGATCTTTTTTAAGAACTCTTCTTGTTCCTTTGTAAATATATTCTTCATCATAACCTCCATAAACCGGATGCAACTTCGCGTATAGCAGAAGAATCGCGCTTCGCGTGTTTCTTCTACTTCGCGTGCGCGTTCGCAAGTATGCAAGCAAGCTTGCAATCACTTTGCTTTCGCCTATACCAGAAGAATCGCGCTTCGCGTGTTTCTTCTACTTCGCGCGCGCGTTCGCAAGTATGCAAGCAAGCTTGCAATTGCTCACTTTGCTTTCGCGTAAATAAACACTACCTAGTATATTAAAGATACACTAGGTAGTCAACAATATCAAACAGATATGTATTTATTTCTTGTAATTACTAATATATAATGCTAGTTCATATATCTAGAGATTAAACCATCAACGATTGGCATCTTTACAGATTTCATCGCTAATGCTTTAATTCCCATAATAAAGAACATAACAGCTTCTAGTCCATTAATAATATAGAAAATTACGCTTTCAAATCTAATAATCCTGTCGATTGCTACTATATTTCTATTCCAATCGGCAAAAGTTTCGATGAGACGAATAAAGTCAAATCCAACACTAACTAAACCATAAAGTACCGCAAACATAATTGCTGTTCCAACTGCGCGAACTGCACATTTCTTTAACCAACTATCCTCTTCCTTAAGAATTACATAACCTGCAAAAATCACTAGTGCCAAACTGCTTAGCATTCCCATAAAGAACATACCTGCTGCAACTAACCCAATTGCCATCCCCAACTTAGCTTTTGGTTGAATCACAGGTTGCTTCACAGGCTGCTGATATTGATATTGCATCTGTGGCTGCATCTGTGGTTGCATCTGTGGTTGTTGTTGCATCTGTGGCTGCATCTGTGCTTGCTGTATCTGTGATTGCGCTAGATTAGCACCACAGTTATTACAAAATACTGCATCATTTGGAAGTTGAGCTCCACACTTGTTACATACCATAAGACATCCCTCTTTCTTTTTTTTTAAGTAACTATTCAAATACTGAAAAATTACTTCCGTAAGTAACATTATAAGCAAAAACTTCCTTAGATTCAAGTATATCCCACAATTTTTATTCTATACTTTGATGACTTTAACTCTCCATCTTTGAGTTCGATAAAGAACATATAAAACAAGAGAAGATAATGCATTACTAATAACGACCGAATACCAAATGCTTTGTATTCCCATGTCCAGGACTGTTTGACAAACAAATAAGGTGGCAAAGCGAAAGATCCAGAGCCTGGTGGCATCCACTAACATTGTAATCATCGTATGTCCAGATCCTTGAAATAGACCAATGGTTGAATTATAAACACCATTGGTCCAGCAATAGAGTGCTAGAATGGCTAGGAATTCAGCAGCTAATGTGGCAACCTCTGAACTATCTGTGAAGATGGATACCAGGCCTCTAGCAATTGGTTCTCGAGATAAGATCAGCCCTCCGACAAACAGGAATATGACTGATGCATTACGGGAAAGCTTATAAGCTTTTTCAGCCCGGTCATATTGTCCTGCCCCAATATTAAGACCCACTATGGTTGCAGTCGCTGAACCCATAGCATTCGATGGTAGCGTAATCAGGCCATTTACTCGGTTCCCAATACCATAAGCCGCAGTTCCCAGGGTACCATATTCGACAACACTCTTTCCCATCAACAAGAAACCAAATTGCATGGTTGAACTTCCCAAAGCGGTTGGAATACCAACTTTTATAATTGATAGTAGCATGTCTTTTCGGAATCGAAAGCCTGGCAAATGTACGGATATTGGATTCTTTTTATTGTGTAGTGATATAACTGCAATGATTGCACATGGCACCTTAGATAATAAGGTTGCCAAAGCGGCACCTGCTATTCCAAAGTCAAATACGAACATAAAAATTGGTGCCAGAATTACATTCAATGTGATGCCCAACAAGTTTAGTAACATCGGTCGAAAGGTATTGCCTTGAGATTGATTAACCGCTTGATATACATTCATCATAAATAGAAATGGCATATCTAAAATTACGATTTGTAAAAAAGTTGTGGCATACTTTTTCACGATATCCTCCCCACCTAGCCAATTTACTATGGCTGGTGTAGCGAAGAAGCAAATCATTGCACAAATAACGGAAAAAATAAGTGATGCTACATAGATATGTGTTGCCATTTTCTTCGCATCCTCATCCTTTTTCGCGCCGAGGTATTGACTAATTAGGATTGCTCCAGCAGCTACAATACCAGCACCAAAATTCACTACGATGCTTTGAACAGGTGATACCAATGTGATGGCAGCCTGGTTCTCTTCTCCTAATTTTCCAAGATAATAAGTATCAGTTAAATTATACATTGTCTGTATAAAATTATTCGCAACAATTGGTACAGCCAGGCTAGCAAACGCCTTAGCCAAATTACCACTTAAGATTTCTTCTCGATGAAGCTTTTTTCCCATGTAATCACTCCTTTATCCTGAGTTCCATTGATCATTTCATCCTTAATCAGTAACACTATACCACCCATAAACTGTGTTTTCTACTAATAATACATTAACTATATTGAAATTACAGAATTCTTGTGTTTTCTATGAATTTGTGGTATCGTTAAAGGTAACTAGGATTTCATCTAATTTTGTGTGCCAGGGGGATAGAAATGAATCAAATGTTTGATCGCACCAAGGATATGCGAATTGAGAGGGTGAAACGAGATGCGAATTTTAACAAGCAAGTTTCTCACTTTCATCCTTATTTTGAGATTGGATACTTATTACATGGCACCCGATCTATGACAATTAATCACTCACTTTATAACTTGGAACGAGGCTATCTGGTATTCATCTCCAAAGGAGAACTGCACAAAGGTTTCCCAATTGAACACAAACCATCATCCGTAGAATTAATCAATTTATATTTCAATGAGGAGTATCTAGAAACCTTCTATCAGCTATTTGGAAAAGAAAAGATCAGTGAACTATTTGCTAATCATGTAATTGCAATACCATCAAGTCGCCAAGAATATATTGAAGATCTACTCCAGAAGATGCTGTATGAATATAACGGTGTAGATGAACTATCACATGAACTATTAAAGAGTTATTTCTGTGAACTTATTTCATTCTTAATTCGCTTCTTACGTAAAAACGTGGATGCCTTATCAATTCCGGATCGAACCAATGAACTAATTGAAGAAGCAGTAAAATACATCTATTACAATTATGACAAAGACTTGACCCTAGATGATGTTTCACATAGATTTAACTTAAGTAAATCTCACTTCTCCAAACGTTTTAAAGCTGTGACAGGTTTTGGTTACAAAGAATATCTCATCAACGTTCGCTTAAAAGAGGCATGTAATCTTTTGTTAAATACCAATCAGTCAATTACTCAGATTGCCTTTGCCTGTGGTTTTAACGACAGTAATTACTTTGGTGATGCCTTCCGAAAAGCCAATGGTATCTCACCTCATAAATACAGAAAATATCACGGTATGCTCTAGAACATACCGTGATATTATTCCTAGGAGGAGTAAAGCTTCCTCATCCTAATTATGAATTTTTCCTCATAAGCCTTAGGAGAATCTTGTTGCATAACCACATCTTTTACATAGCTCTTCTACTGCAATCCGCTTAGAGAACCCTTCATAAATTAAGTTTGCTCGATCACAGCTAATGATCTGGTCAAAGG
>JAEYWQ010000215.1 GCA_023428885.1 Bacillota bacterium | reverse complement strand
TACGACAGAAATAGTTGTTTCAGCAACATGATCTGCTGCACACTTTTGAATTGCAGTAACAACGATATCTTTTGCCTTCTTATCGGCTTCTTCCTTCGCTCTACCTTCCAATTCTTTAATCATAATTGCAGTTTCATGTTTCACTTCATCTTCGACAGTTTTAATTAGATATTCCTTTGCTTGTTCGGAGGTTAAACCAGAAATCTTCTCAAGTTCAGCTACCTGGTTTGCATGGGACTCGTCCACTTCTGCACGAAGTCGATCAAGTTCTTGCTCTTTGGCAACTAACTTAGCTTCTTTCTTTTCCAGTGCTTCCGTTTTTCTATCAATGTTTTCTTCTTTTGCTAAGACACGTTTTTCATAACGTTGAACCTCAGCTCTGCGTTCCTTTGTTTCTCGCTCTAACTCATTCTTAGTCTTTAAAGACTCTTCCTTTGCTTCGAGTAAGGCCTCTCTTTTTTTAGTTTCCGCTGTTTTTAAAGCTTCATCTATGATTTCTCTCGCTTTTTCATCCGCACTACCAATTTTGCTTTCTACAACTTTCTTGTAGTAGCTAATAGCTGACTTCCAAGCAACGAGAGCAACTACGACCGCAGTAATTACGACAGCAATTACAATCTTTAAAACTTCAGTCACAGGAGCACCTCCTTTATTTAATTTTCATTGTACAATAATACAACATATAAATTTTATACTGTTTTTATAATTATGTCAAGTAGACATTGGAAAAATTTATGCATTTTGTCGAATAAAATCACATAATATCTTAGTTTCATGTATAAATTCGTACAAGTTAAACTATAAGTATTTTCTCAAGTCTTTTTCCCACCTTACAAGCCCTTAACCTACTTGTTCTTCTATGTTCAAAATGTATTTCTCAACAGCGACTGCCACTCCATCTTCTTGATTTGATAAAGTAATGACATCTGCAATTTCCTTGGCTTCCTTACAAGCATTCTCCATAGCAACTCCAAGAACAGCATACTCTAGCATGGTCAAATCATTCATCCCATCTCCGCATGCCATAAGATTGTTACGATCAAGTTTTAATATATGAAGCAGTTTTTCTAGAGAACTTGCTTTCTCCACTCCCATAGGCATGATCTCTAAGAAAAAAGGCTCTGAAAAGAAGATATTAAGCTGATCACCAAATATCTTTTGTAGCTCATCTCGCACTGGTAGTAATTCTTCATGCTCACCAACAATAAGACATTTCGCCACCGGTTCTTTTACTGCCTTTGCTAAATCGGTTACTCGATGAACTCTGGTTTTATTGATAAAACATTCCTTGAGCACATAAGGATTCGTATCATCTTCCGAGATTACATCATTTCCATCATAGGATAACATACAAACATTATGCTTTTTTGCAAGCTCATTTAGGGTTGGGATACAATCCATTGGTAATACATTGGTATAGATTTGCTTTCCTGTTTTGCAATCAATAATAGTTGCACCGTTATAGGCTAAGATATAACCTCCGAGCTCCTTCATATTGAGTTCCTTTGCTAAATGTAACATACCAATTGTTGGACGTCCAGAAGCTAACACAACTTTAACCCCTTCTTTCATTGCCCTCCATAATGTTTCCTTTGTCCTAAGAGTAATTTGTTTTTCATTGTTCGTTAACGTTCCGTCAAGATCCAATGCAAGTAATTTAATGTTCATACTAACCTCTTTTCTGAGTGGTATTTCCAGAACCAAGGAAACTTTCTTTATATTTCCTCGGTTCTTATCTTATATTAAGAGTTACCTTTTGCCAACTTAATGGGTTTAATCAAAATCACTATCCTATGAAACTAGCTCACCAAGATAATAGAAGCCCTTACACTGCGTTAGTTTCACCATTGGAAGGCTACCAATCAAAGAAGCATCTCCTTTAAAATGTACTAACATATTGTTCTTCATACGTCCAGTTACTAAAGTATGATCCTGTTCATTAATTTCTTCTACTAATACTTCAACGATCTTTCCTTCATCCTCTTGGGCTAATTCTCTAGAGATTTTTTGAACTTCCACTAACAATCGATCGAAGCGCTCCTTGGCAACCTTGTCTGGAACCTGATTTTCCATTGTTGCTGCTTTGGTACCGCTACGCTTGGAATAAAGGAAGGTATAAGCACTATCATAGCGGGCCCTTTGTACAACGTCCAAGGTATCTAAAAAGTCCTCTTCTGTCTCCCCTGGGAAGCCAATGATAATATCAGTTGTCAATGAAATATCTGGCATTGCAGTCTTAACTCTTTCCACTAGGTTTAAGTAATCTTCCTTCGTGTACTTACGATTCATCGCCTTCAATAGTTTCGTGCTTCCTGCCTGAACTGGTAGATGTAGATGATTACAGATCTTTTTAGAGTTTTTCATAACTTCAATAACCTCATCGGATAAATCCTTTGGATGAGGAGTCATAAATCGAATACGGTGTAACCCTTCGATTGCTTCCACTTTCTGAAGTAATTGTGCAAATGTAATTGGGTTTTCTAGTGTCTTACCATAGGAATTCACATTCTGGCCAAGAAGCATAACTTCTACCACACCATTCTTTACCATAGTCTCAATTTCATGAACGATATCTTCTGGATTACGGCTACGCTCCCTGCCTCGTACATAAGGAACAATACAGTAGGAGCAGAAGTTATTACAGCCATACATGATATTAACTCCAGCTTTAAATGAAAACTTTTGCTCTGTTGGAAGCTCTTCTACGATTTGATCTGCTTCCTTCCAGATATCAATCACCATTTTGCTAGAATGTCTTCTCTGATACATTAGTTCAGCCATCTTATAGATATTGTGGGTTCCAAAGATAACATCTACGAAATGGTAGCTTTGCTTAATCTTATCTACCACATGTTCCTCTTGCATCATACAACCACATAGTGCAATAAACTTATGTGGATTTTTCTTTTTTAGATTTCCAAGATAACCGATACGGCCATACACTCTGGTGTTGGCATTCTCACGAACAGTGCAGGTGTTATAAATAACAAAGTCAGCATCTTCGGTATCGGTTGCAACATAGCCAATGGTTTCTAAGATACCAGCTAGTTTTTCAGAATCCTTTGCATTCATCTGACAGCCAAAAGTCTGTACGTTAAATGTTAAATCACGACCTAATTCTTCCTTATCCTTTTGAATCTCTTTTTTCAGCAATTCCATAAAATAATATTGGCGTTCTGGTTCTTTGCTTGGTAATACATCAATCCAAAATCTTTGAACTAATTTTTCACCCTCTAATACTTCATCCTCCAAAACACCACCATTTGCACAGATTACTTTACGTGAGGAGGAATTTACTTTGTCACAGGTAATCAAAGCTTTCTTAATACCAAGAAGGTCGCTGTATTTTAGCGCTTCAGCTAACATACGCTTGCCATATCCCTTACCACGTTTACTTGGACGAATTCCATAACCTATATGACCACCATACTGTAACAAATATTCGTTTAGCGAATGACGAACTTGAATTGCTCCAATGATGTAATTTGCATCCGTATCCACATAGAAGAATAAATCAGCTGGAACAAGGCCTTTGCTCTTCATATATTCTGGTTCATTATCATGCATACGTTCCTGAAACCAATCTTCATAGCTACTATCGTGCAA
>JAEYWQ010000086.1 GCA_023428885.1 Bacillota bacterium | reverse complement strand
AATTTCTCTTGAATCTGCGGAGAGCGCTGTCTAAGGATTCGTTCTCTTTTACGATTACATTTGACATAGACTCACACCTAACCTCCCTCCAGTTGTGAATTGTGCTTTTACAACTGTTTGGGTATTTATTTGAATAGCACTAAAAAGATTATACTTATATCTAGATAAATTGTCAATAGTTTTTTGATACATCTTCAAAAAAATTCTAAAAGATTTCATATCTATCAATTATTGCTATTGAACCCATCAATTCCCCACACAACTACTTAATCTGGCTCTCAACAACACTGACTGCCCTCGTAACTGCTTCGTCAATACCTGCTGGGTTCTTACCACCAGCCTGAGCCATGTTTGGACGTCCACCGCCGCCACCGCCTACGATTGCAGAGATTTCTTTGATTAAGTTACCTGCATGAGCACCTTTTGCCATAGCTTTGTCAGTTGCCATTGCAATTAAGTTTACTTTGCCTTCCGTAGTAGATGCTAGAAGAATTACACCTTCACCTAGCTTATCTTTTAATTGATCTCCTAAGTTTCTAAGACCATTCATATCCACATCATTAACCTTAGTAGCAAGAACTTTCACGCCTTTCACTTCTACTACCTGGCTCATAACATCTCCTAAGGAATTGTTAGCAAGCTTAGCTTTTAACTTCTCGTTCTCTGACTGTGTAGACTTAAGTTCTTCTAATAAACTTTCGATTCTCTTTACAAGACTAGCTGGTTCAGTCTTTGCTGCTTTTGCTGCCTTGTGAAGTTCATCTTCTAAGTTTTTATAGTATTCTAATACTCCGGTGCCTGTAATTGCTTCAATACGGCGAACACCTGCTGCAATACCAGCTTCAGATAAGATCTTAAAGGTTGATATAACACCTGTATTCTCAACATGTGTACCACCACAAAGTTCTCTACTGAATTCTCCCATGGAAACAACACGTACTGTTTCACCATATTTTTCTCCAAATAAAGCCATCGCTCCGCTTTGTTTTGCTTCTTCAATGGTCATTACTTTCGTAACTACAGGAAGATTATTCATAATTTCCTCATTAACAATTGCTTCTACCTTAGCGATTTCTTCCTTGGTCATTGCTGAGAAATGAGTAAAGTCAAAACGTAAACGATCTGCAGTCACAAAAGAGCCTGCCTGTTCTACGTGTGAACCTAATACTACGCGCAATGCTTTTTGTAATAAGTGAGTTGCACTATGGTTTTTACCAGTATCTTTTCTCTTAGTCGCATCAATTGTTAATGTGACTGCATCACCAACTTTGAAGCTACCCTCTACTACCATACCAACGTGTCCAACCTTACCACCTTTTAATTTGATGGTATCTTCTACTTCAAACTTGGCACCATTTGCTGTAATCACTCCAGTATCTGCAGCCTGTCCACCCATAGTTGCATAGAAAGGTGTCTCCTCTACGATAATTGTAGCTGCTTGTCCTCCAACCACTTCATCTGTGATTTCAGTCTCAGTTGTTAATACAGTGATCTTCGAAGTATGACTGCTTCTATCATAGCCTACGAAAGTCGAAGTAATGGAAGGATCAATTTCATCATAAACAGAAGCATCAGCACCCATGTAATTGGTTACTGCACGTGCACTTCTTGCAGTTTCTCTCTGAACCTGCATTGCCTTTTTAAATCCTTCTTCGTCAATCACAAAGCCTTTTTCTTCTAAGATTTCTCTTGTTAAGTCAATTGGGAAACCATAGGTATCATATAATTTAAAAGCGTCCTCACCAGTTAAGGTCTTCTTACCTTCTGCTACCAGACTCTCTTCCATCTCAGCTAAAATGCTAAGTCCCTGATCAATCGTCTTATTGAATTTCTCTTCTTCGATGGTAAGAACCTTTAAGATATAATCCTTCTTCTCTTCTAATTCAGGATAACCATCTTTGGATTCTGCAATTACCACCTTACTAAGTTCAGCTAAAAACTTACCTTCAATACCAAGTAATCTTCCATGTCTTGCCGCTCTTCTTAATAATCTTCTAAGAACATAACCACGTCCTTCATTGGATGGAATAATACCATCGGAAGTCATGAAGGTTACAGAACGAATATGGTCTGTAATCAAACGAATAGACATATCCTTCTTAGGATCTACTTTATATTCTGTGTTACTGATCTGACATACCTTATCACGTATTGCCTTTACAGTATCCACATCGAATAATGAATCCACATCCTGAACTACCGCTGCAAGACGTTCAAGTCCCATACCAGTATCGATGTTTTTATTCTCTAATTCTACGTAATTACCTTCGCCGTCCCCATTAAACTGTGTAAATACATTGTTCCAGATTTCCATGAAACGGTCACAGTCACAACCTACTGTACACTCTGGTTTTCCACAGCCATACTTTACACCACGGTCATAATAGATTTCTGAACAAGGACCACAAGGGCCTGCTCCATGCTCCCAGAAGTTATCTGCTTTCCCAAAACGGAAGATTCTCTCTACTGCGATTCCAATTTCTTTATTCCAGATATCAAACGCTTCATCATCCTCCAAATAAACTGATGGATATAAGCGACTTTCTTCTAATCCAACGACCTTTGTTAAGAATTCCCAAGACCAAGCAATTGCTTCATGCTTGAAATAATCACCAAAAGAAAAGTTTCCTAACATTTCAAAGAAAGTTCCATGTCTTGCAGTCTTACCAATGTTCTCGATATCACCGGTACGAATACACTTTTGACAAGTTGTTACACGGTTTCTTGGTGGAATTTCTTGTCCTGTAAAATAAGGTTTCAATGGTGCCATACCTGAATTGATTAAGAGCAAGCTCTTATCATTATGTGGTACCAATGAGAAACTGTTCATTCTAAGATGTCCCTTGCTCTCAAAGAACTCTAAAAACATCTTTCTTAATTCATTCACGCCGTAAGCTTTCACTGTTTGTCCTCCTACCAATCTCACATCATAATAGTTTAAATAAAATAAGCCACACTCTATTTTCATGAATTATTGTGCACTTATACGTACTCTTACACTAAAAAAATATTATAAGTAATAGTTTACTTTTTGTCAACAAATAACACCATAAAACGCCACTATATGTGATTCTTACGTAACATCAATTATGGTGTAATTACTTGAGGGATAGATAGGTTAGATATAATAATCTTTAATCTTATATATCTGCTTTCAGTTTCCAGGTCATTTTATACTCTTGTCGCTCTTCATTATCTAGTTTGGTATACTTATCGTAAGAGATATCACAAGCTCTCAGCTCCTGATCACAATGTAGACATACTGCATTCGTTTTTTTCGATACCATTCTGACATTGTAGCAATTTGGGCAAATATAAATTTTCAGCATGGATTTTCTCCTTTCTACTAAGTTTTAGTATACTAAAAATGGATTTTTTTGTAAATAGGTGAAGTGACTTATTTCATTACAATTTTGAAAATGTTGCGAATCCTGTCTATCCTTGCTATGATAGTTAACACTTTTTAATCTTAAGAAATTGTAGCGATAACTTATGAAAAAGGAGCATTGCAGGTAGCTATGAAACAAGATGAGTCCGCAAACTGCCTCACTTGTCATGAATTAGATATCCCCAATACTCCTTAATTATTCATTTAATTACAGAAACTCTAGTAGTTCATTCATAAAATCTTGTTCGATCTTAATTAACCTGCGAGCAATGTCTACACTTTCTGTGGATGCCAGCTTATATTTATTCCTATATTCACTTAAGGATTTGATACCCATATGACATCCGTCAACCATTAATTCAGCAATCTTATGAGTATCATCATTTACAATTAATTTAACCTCAGTACTGATAGAGGAAAATACTTTCTGAATTCGTCCAGGATCCTTTTCTTCTTCGTTATACTTGTTAAGTTGATGGTGACATTCCTCTCCCAGTTTAATATGTTGTTCATTGTATCGATCTATAATGGCCTTTAATCTTTCATTTTTTAAATAAGGCTGTACTTGTTCCATACTGTTGGTTGCAGTTTTGCATCCAGCATTGCATTCTTTTAGAAGCTTAATCGTATCTTCATTCATAGTTGTAACCTCTCTTATCATTGATATGTTATATGATAGGAGATTTTTTATTATTTATACATCATATTCCATCAATTAAAAGTAAAGCTTCTATTTCAGGTGTTCCTCCCGCAAGACCAATTGCATATATGGTGTAAAATTCACCTGCTTCAAGGACGATATCTGGTACGGTAAGAACAACCCTGGTAGTTCCTGCTAACCTAACTTGTAGTGTATAATTCATAGGATTAACAGCAATATAAGGTGTTATCTCTCGAAAAGAATCATTGCTAAATATGACTGTTCCATCAGGTAATGTAATATCAACTGCTGGAGCATTTGGTGACAGATGCAAAAATCGGATCATAGCTTTGTCTGATATCATCGGACTATTTGCATCAGGAATTGCAAGTAATTCTACATTATTAAGAGTCCCTACTGCAGCCACTGTTACCATGTCATCTTCCATTAATGTTAACATATTCGATGCAACAGGAGAATCTTTTGTACCAGTTGCATAAATCGTTAAGCGGTAAGTTCCTTCTGGTGCCATAAAGTAATCTGTCCATTCGCCGAAGGATATATCATCTAATATGATAGTATCATTTACATATACATCTACACCAGGTGCATCAGGCACCGCATGTAAGATTCGAATAAAACCCATCCCACTCAGATATTGATCATCAGGATATAATGTGTCATCTGACATATGTTTACCTCATTTTATTTAATAATACATTATATGCTGACATATATGTTTTGTTAAGCAATCCTATAGTCTTTAAACACCCCCCAACTTTCGCTTACATTTTTGGCTGGATCAGAATACAAGAAGTTTACTATAATCGGATACTGGTCCATTCCATGCGTATCAAAAAATATATCATCCCCATACCGAATTGCCTCTAGTGCAAGAGCTAGTTCCCTTCGAAACACAGACAGACGAAGCTCCTCTACAATCTGTCCAAAAGCTCCACCCACATGTAAGTAAACCATGTAAAGAAAGGTATTATCCTCATATATCCATTCTCCAAGCACTTCATCTCGCATTGAATTCACCTTATCATATGCGAAGTTTGTACCGATGGTTAAAAATAATTGTGCCGTATTGTCAGAATGTGTTAGCGTATATCTCCTTGAAACAATTGGGGCTGTTAATGTGACATCTTCTCTAAATTCAACAGTAAGCATCTCAGGATTCAATCTACTCATCGTTATCAGCTCATAATAAGTTTATTATAACATATATATGTTCTCAGGATTTGGATCGGCTATAATTAACTAGACAGATTTTTTAAGGGCATATATGATATTCTTAATGAAGAAAGGATGATGCCCTATGTCACAAAACAATGAACCTAGAAACCGTCGTACATTTACAACCGAATT
>JAEYWQ010000378.1 GCA_023428885.1 Bacillota bacterium | reverse complement strand
GCATTCGCCATCAAGTGCAAATGGAAAGTTATTATAAAGTTTTACCATAAGAACCTCTTGTAATTTTTACATTTATTATACAGCATCTGAGATTAAATCAAAAGAATAAAATGATACATCATTTATTATTTACCTAAATATGTAATGATTTATTTGAAAGTTATGTTGGAGCATCTTTTAATAATAGATTCTGGGGGAATACGTCTTTGATTTGCTATTTTATGCATAAAAGTGCGCAATATTTGACTAGGCGACAATGAATAAAAATGTTATATTTTCCCTAGATACATTACAGATATAGGAGGAGGTTAAAATGAGACAAAACAAAATAATAGTTATATCAATAATAATGATGGCTTTGATGCTGACAGTTTTCGGTGGATGTACTAATACGGATAAGAATCAAGATACGATGATTGAGATTACTGAAGGAAAAAGTAACACGATCCTTGCAGATTTAAACTCAGCCAAAGAGAATACTACAGCTAATGCACAAGAAACTGCGGAAAGTAATGATCCTAAGGCAGAGGACATATCAAAAGAAGATAGTTTAACTGAGAAAGAATCTACAAAGGACACTACTGAACTGAAAGGTGGAATCAAGGACATGTATACACAGTATGACATAAAAGCGGGTACCTGCCTATCCGATATGATGATAGTAGATAGTAAATTTACGGACATAATTACAGCAAATTTTAACCAGATTACTCTGGAGAACTTAATGAAACCAGATTATATACTAAGTAAGTCTAAGAGTATGGCGGCTGGTGAACTAACAGTAGAATTCACCAAGAAGACAAGGGATCTGCTAGACTGGGCGAAAAATAATCAAATGTCAATACGTGGTCATGTGTTGGTATGGTACAGCCAGACTCCGGACTGGATATTCTATGATGGTTTTGACAAAGCAAATGGTCTGGTTGACAGGGACACCATGCTTGCTCGTATGGAGAGCTATATCAAGCAAGTTTTTGATCAACTGGACTCACTAGGCTATCTTGATATCTTCTATGCCTATGATGTAGTAAATGAAGCAATTATGGAGGATGGTTCCTATCGTGATTGTCTCTGGAAACAAGTTATTGGTGACGATTATATCTGGTATGCTTTTTCTTATGCTAATAAGTATGCTCCGGAAAACATAAAGCTATATTATAATGACTACAATGAGCAATTTAAGACTCAGCACATTGTTAAGTTGGCCCAGTCTTTGGTGGCTGAGGATGGTAGTTCTCTCATTGATGGTATCGGATGTCAAGGTCACTTATATACCCAAGATTCCATCAGTGATTATATGGCTACTTTAGAAGCATTCAGTACCCTCGGACTGGATGTACAGATAACCGAACTAGATGTTAGCCTTGGTACTTGGCAGAATATCCTGAGTGCCACCGAGGAGAATTTGAGAGCTCAAGGTCAGTTTTATTATGAGCTAGTCAGCAAGATAGTGGAGGGAAATACCAAAGGTACTACGAAATTATCTGGTATTACTTTCTGGGGTTTTTCAGACAGACTATCATGGAGATCTGATCGGAGTCCAGTCCTTTTTAATAGAAATCTTGAGCCAAAATACTCCTATTATGGTGCAAGGCTTAATTATGATAAAGCAGGCTACTAATTTAAGCATAAGCAAGCTAGCTGCTTTCGCGTAAATTTATGAAAAAGGACGTGTTTCCTACTAGCTATTACAGTTAGTAGGAAACACGTCCTTTTCTTTCATTCATGACAAGTGAGCTAGCTTGCTGACTCATCTTGTTTATAAAGCTCTACTTCTTCTTCGCTGTTAGTGTATAAATATTATTCTTAGAATCATATTTTAGAAGGTATTCAAAATTTACAGTCCGATCATTTAAACATGCAATATTCGGTTTCAAATTTTTATCTGCCATCCTAAATTTTAACTGGAAGCCATCTACCCAATAGAAATTCTGTAGCAGATAACCCCGTAATTCTTCCAGAGATTTAATATTCATCTTATCAATGTCAGTATATATATCTTCATCTGGAATTCCCATCAGAGGGTAATGCGATTTCATGAAGGTAAACTTATCTTTTAAATAGAAGGTGTAACGAATTTTCCCATCATCCAGATCATCCCAGGTGGTATCTACGAATAACCATTTACCATTCACATAAACAGAATTCCAAGCATGTCTTAAGTGGAAGGCATCCTCCTCATAAACACATGGTATGGAAGCTCTTCTACAAAGATGTAAAAAGAATAAGGTATAGTCACCACAAACACCTCTCCCTTTATCAATTGACGTCATGAGATTCTTAATCGTATGTTCGTCTTCATATCTTGGGTCATAGGTAATATGGGTTACTACATAATCATGTATCGCTTTGATTTTCTGTTCTTGTGTCATCTTTGGTTTAATAATCTTAGCAAGAATTCCATCTAGTTTTGCATTCAGTTTAGTGAAGATTGCATCTGCTTGTAAGGTCATATTAACTTTATCATTACTTTTAACTACTTTCGGTTCAATCTTATACCATAGCTCAGGACCATAACTATTATCGTCAAAATCGATGTATTCCACACCTTCTTTGATTGTGAATTTAATCCCTGTTTCTGGGGTGTAAAGCTCAATAAAAGCACAGCCAGTATCAATCCTTGTATACTTCCCAGTTAACTCAACCTTTTTGAGGGCTGTATCATCAAAATTATCTCTCATATACTGCTTTATTTCACTTGTAGTTTCAAATTGTAGATGAATTGTATTCTTACCAAGAACTATTTTTTTCGGTTCTGATAAACTAAAAGGAATATTATAGCCTCTTAGATTTTTAAAAGAAGTAACACTCTTATCTACAATTGCTTCTTCCTTAGTATAGGCGCTTTTAGGTTCAAACTTATCCACTCTAAGTTTCATCCTACCACGAATACAGGTTGCTACGGTAACTTGATCTGCAAAAGGAATCTCATTACAATCCGCTACTCTTAACAAACTGCCTGCACCATTCTCATAGATGATGCCAGTAACCAACTTTCTTGCAGCTTCCAATCTTGTTAATGATTTGGTCAAGTCATTTTGATCATCGATCATCCCATAGATAAATGCATTTTTTACATAATCAGGACTCGATTCACTAATTATATTATTCTCAATGACAATTTTTTCATCTAGCTCCAACCTTCCAAAGTATAACTTTGTTAGATCGTTCAATGTCATTGTCTTTTGAAATCCGTATGTAAATTCTTCAGTTAAATTTTCTTCTAATAATACCTGAATCACTTCTTGTTTTAATGCAGCCGATGGTTCATCTTGTTTAAAATCGTAATACTCCGTTGTCTTCTCTTCATTTCTTTCTTCCTCATAACTACTTAATAAATAATCATAGTGATCAATCAAAGATTCCACGGATTCTGAACCATCATATAAGTAGTAATCCGGAAAAATGATACTATCGTAGATTCGTGACAAGGTTCTTGCAACAACAATTTTGGAGGAAGCTCGTTCGATAAATAATTTTTCTGTTGCAGCAGGTAAATTTTTTAGAATATCCTTACTTACGTCATTGCCAAGCTGAATCGATTGATTTAAATACCTACTTATCTTATCCTTTACTTTGAGAGCTGCTTGATCCACCTGATCTTTTTCTTTTCCCATAGTGGAAAACTTACCCTCTAGTCCTCGAAATTCATACAATTGATCTTCATGGACATCCACATACAGGTAAACATATTTTCCTTCAATATCCCAGCAATAATTGCTTCCAGCGGATAGATAAAGAACAGTAGTCAGCTGATTTTCTATCTTCTGATAATCTTTTGAGGTAAATCCTCCTATTTTCACGCTTTCTATTTCTAGCGCTGCTTTTATTCTATTCATTACTGTTTCACAAGCTGCCAGCTTTTGCTTTTCTGAGATTTTCTTTGATGGCCTAGAACCTAATTTCTCTCGTTCTTCCTCTGGTAAAAGCTCATAATAGGTTCGAGATAAGAGTTCATCTTTTTCAAAAGTTAAGAACTGCTTCTCTAATTTTTTTAATACGCCATCAAGTGCTTTGTCATTGGTAAAATACGAAGCAGCATAGGACACATTATGATTTACTAGTAATATTAGTACCAGTACAAGGATAAAAGGTGCTATTTTTTTCATGTCTCTTTTGTCTCCTAAATTTATTTTAAATTACAGTATTTTCATTATATTACAAAATATTGTATTTTTCTACAACAATTCGAAAAATTCTCTTACTGACTACTCAGCAACATTCAGATTGGTTAGTATATCTTCTATTTTTCCATCTCCTTGTGGAAGTCGTATCTCAGTTCCTTTATCTAGATAAATCCATCCTTGATGTCCTTTACTGTCACTGATTTGAATCCAGTGGATATTATCAGTTTGTGTTAAGTATAAAGTTTCCCCTTTCTTAATCATGATAACTTCCTGATTAAGTTCAGGCTTTGCAAAAAGGACTAGATCCTTCTTTGCAATGTTTTGTTGATCTACATTCTCAGGAGACCAATAAGTATCATAGAATTCACGAGCTTGCTCCGTAAGGATACCGTTTTGATTGTATTTCCACTCAGCAGTTACTGACCAAGTCTGTAAGATACTAAGCGGCTTTTGTGCGTGAACGATACCATCTCCATTAACGTAGAAGGAATCACTCTCTGGTAAATCAGGAAGGGCACCACAATATGTTAGATGTTCACCATCATATTGAAACACATGTGTCAAAGGATTGCTGTTTTGTCCATCCTCTAGTATTGCGATTTCCGTATAGGAATCGTTGATATCAATATCCATTACATAGTAGCCAACGAGGCTACAATTTGTCATGCTGATACCATATTCGTTCTCAAAATAAGTACCATCATATGTTTTACCATTCAAAGTTAAAACTGGGATCTCTATATCACCGTCATTCACAATCTTTGTATTATAACAAATGACCTCGCTTTTTTGATCATGATTCAAATCAATGTAGTATTCCTCTCCTAGATCAATTCGCACCGGCGCAGGTTGATATACATTGGTAATTTCCCACTCCCCATCGACAAACTCTAATTTCCAGTACACAACATAATAGATCCACTTGTCTCCCAACTTCGATTGGAATAAGAGCGCATTAGGAGTCTTGTCACCTCTCACAATCGTTACAGAACTCACACCGTAAGTAACATATTTGTCTTTCATATCTGGAAAATATAAATGCTCCATATCATTGATTGAGCTTCCATTACTATCTAGAAAGCTTCTTGTAGTAATTCGTCCCTGATAAGCAGAATCCGGCTGATAGAAACTAACTGTCGTGTCATTTATCTTTTCTAGCTTTAGAGGTAAATAAAACATTCCACCCCATTCTGGATTGTTCTGGTCAATTTCCTCATATGGATTGTTCATTCGAATATAGCTACCACGATCCAATGTAAAAATCGATAAATACACATAGTCCCCACCGGTACCTGTACCATTTTGCTCAAAAATAATTTCGTTTTGTCCGTCCCCGGTTAGATCCACTCCCTCAGTCGCAAAGAACATCCCTAGGGTCATGTCAGATAGTTGTAGCTTGCTTCCATTACCGAACTCTAATGTAAAGATATTCGATCCTGTATCTTCCTGGAATTCCTTATATACACGATCCAACAAGCCATCTCCATCATAATCCTTCCTTGGATTGTCTTTGGCAAAATAGGAGTTCTCATCAAGATATCCGGTATAATCATATCTTTTTCTATGAATTTCCTCTATGATTTCTTCCTGATCACCTAAAACAAAACGATCCATTTCCTCATTGTAATAATAGGTTCTGCTGCATGATCTTGTTTCCACTAATGTTTGTGCCGAAATATCACCGATTCTATCTTCATAAATAAGCTTTGTTCCTGTAAAGGAGATGTCTATCAATCCATCTCCATTATAATCTGGATAATAATGAAGTAGCTTTCCTCCCTTATAGATCTCAGATTTCATTACTTCTTCACCATTCTCATCTACTGTAACAATACCTTCATAATGATTGTCAATGACCTTATCAATGATATAAGTACTTCCTTCTGGATTATCAAGAGGATAGAGTTCAAGTCCTCCAGTTTCCATGTGAGAGGCACTTTCCACTGCTACATAGCAATTTCCGGATAATACAACTAAGTCATAAGAAAACTGCTGCTTGTTGCCACCTCCACAGGCAATCAGCTTTTCAAGATTGCCTTCGTTTGTTATCACAAAGTACAGTTCATTTGCCCAATTACTTCTGTCATTCATAAGAAGAAATTGATACTTGCTTTGATTCATTTCCTTCTCTTCTAGCACAAACTCATCATAACTCATTTGTCTGTCAAATAAGTTTTCATTTCCCCAATTAACGGCTTCTTCCAAAAGACTCTTTGGAGTCTCAATCATAGCTGAAATCTCCTGCTTTTGAGCTTCATTCTTGGAACATCCACTGCAAAGAACAAGTACAATAAAACTAGCTAATATAAAGCATGTTCTACTCTTGGAAATCATCCATATGCGATTTGTTAGACTTCTTTTATGTATTGGTAATATAGATAAAGGTAATTGTATGCATCGATCAAATAGTCGATTATGATGGTGTTTCCTCTTCATGATATCTCCCCCAATATCTTCCTATATACTTCCCATTTGTCATAGTATTTTACTATAACTTTACAATTTCTAGCTTTCTATTTCATGATCTTATCTTTGATCCTTAGGCAAGCTTCAATATGCATGATCCAATGTCTTGAACATGGCATCTGAATTAACCCTTGAACAGTCTTACTGCACCAATAATCGATTAACCAAATAGCATTTTCATCTTTGCTGACAGTACCTAGAGATAGCAATCTTTCTTTATCCTGGACTGTCATCCTTCTTTTTAGATCTTGATAAGATAAATCCTTTAATAACTGTGTTGTGGAATTATCCACATCAAAGATATATTGATAGAGTTCTTCTAAATCAAGCTTAGCAGAAAATTTCTCTAGTTCTTCACTTAATAATTCATTCCCAGTTGTAATAATTGGTGATTTTAATTTGCTATCATAATCATTCTGAAAGAATATCTGCATTTCTTTCCTGATCAATGAATTTACCACAATATCTTCGATTCTGAAAATGTGGTATAGAGAATAAGCGATTGTTTTATTTTGATAACCTTTTGCATTGATATATGGAATGGCATTAAAATCCTCTCTGCTCAAAGTATCCTTAAACTCTACGATTTGCTTCATCAACTCTTTTCTAAGTTCAAGTAATGTAGCAATACCCGCTTCATAGGAATCTTTTTTCTTTAGTTGTAACTGCATCCTCTTATTTAGCTCTGACCATTCCTGATTCATATTATCCCCCTATAAATCACAATTGTTCGTTTTTGATTTGTCTCAAATTTCTCATGTTACTGCTTAGTAACGTAAAATTTTACATCAACCATACTTTCTCCATCTATAATATTTTTTTCTTACCATACTAAAACTTAGAATTTAATTAATTCTTTACTAGAATTCTTTTTCATGTGCTATGAAAAAGTCATAATAGGTTCGTACATTTTCTAACTCCGTCCAACGCTTTACAGTCACTGGATTCTCATCCAGGTTATATATCTTTGCTTCCCGCATAGCAAGAAGAAAGGGTGAATGGGTTGATATAATAAACTGACATCCAAAATACCGAACTGACTCCTCCAAAAAGCTCACCAATTCCATCTGACGTTTTGGCGAAAGACTATTCTCTGGCTCGTCCAAGAGATAAAGTCCATTTTCCCCGATTTTTTGAGTAAAGTATCTGGAAGCACTCTCCCCATTGGAATATTCACGAACGTTATCCATTAATTCGCCTCGGACAAAGCGAGACTGAGTTTTACTTCTGGTACGATTCACTTTTTTTAATTGGTCATAATCTTCAATGGACTTCAGCTGGAATTGAGAGTACTTGGCATCCAAATATTCCTCGAACAATTTCTCCCTCTTGGTATCAATTCCTTCATTCAGATTACGAATATTTAGCATATAATCAAACACATCATCACTAGTGATTATTCTACTATTTTCCGGTATGTCTTCATCCACATTCATATAACATAGATTCACATAATCCTTCATAAAATTAGTTTTATTATAGTTAGAATCACGTTGAATCCCCGTCTTTTCTGCTATCACATTCAGAGCTGTGGACTTTCCAGAACCATTTCCCCCATATAGTATAGTAATCGGCATAAAATCCAACCGATCAAGATCGTGCTTTGACAATATCTTAAAGGGATAAAAGGAATCATAACATTGGCGTTGAATACTCATGATAAAATCAAATTCTGTGTCCTCATTAGGAAATGTGAAGCTTGTTAAATACACCATGATGATCTCCATCCTTATGTTTTGTTGTAGAGTAAAAAACCAAATTATTAGTACACTACTCCCTCGTTAGAAGAACATTTGTTTATTTCATTCTACACTAATGCATTTTCAACATCAACTACTATATCCAAAAACTTGCAATTCTTAATATTATAAGAACAAATACGGAATTCACTACTGATGAAAAAGACATAGAATGCAATAATACATCATTACCATATATGCCTTTTAGCATTACCAAAAAATCGCTAACTCATGTAGAATTAGCGATTATATTTGTATAATGTAACATATGAATCATTTTGTTTGTATAATAAATCATCTTTCCAATTTAACATGATCATAACGATAAGATGTAAATATTAAACCTAATAAAAATGCATCACTCAAATTAATTAACCATATCACATGGGAGAAAGGAAACTCAATCGGTGTAGAGAAGGAAAAGCCAATATGCTAACATCTCTTCTTTGGTCATGGATAAACCTGAGAAAAATTTAGATTTTGACAGTAGATCCCCCCAAGACTGGTATACTTTACTCACTGGTTGTGAAACAAGACTCATAGGAAAAAAAGACGAAATATGTAACATTAAGGATGACAAAAAAGTTTGTACGAACATACGTTTTGTGTTATGGTAATATAGTAGGTATGAGAAGGATAATTATT
>JAEYWQ010000294.1 GCA_023428885.1 Bacillota bacterium | reverse complement strand
CAAGGGGAATCGTGTTTATGGTAATATTCATTTTTCACAGTTAGGTTATGGTGCTTATCTTAATATGAGTGAAGAAACATATACCAAACAGCAGTCTAGAATTCAAAATATCCTGAATTCTTATCAGTTAATTGAAGAGTAAATGAGTAGATCATAGGGGATATATAGGACAAGGAGGGTAATAAAATGATGCGAAATCCTGAACAAACAATTGGAAATATGATCGACAAAGCAACCCTGGCACAGATCACTTACATCGATGAGGAAGACTTCCCAGTAACCAAAGCTATGCTTCCACCAAGAGAGAGGGATGGAATAAAAACGTTTTGGTTTACTACAAACACCTCTTCCAACAAGGTAAAGTTCTTACGCAAGAATCCAAAAGCAAGCATCTACTTTGTAGACAAGCGTTTTTATCGAGGCATAAGTTTGAGCGGTACCGTTAAGGTTTTGGAAACTGTAGAAGCAAAAGAGAGAATATGGCGTAATGGTGACACCATGTATTATCCAGAAGGAGTAACTGATCCAGATTATTGTGTCCTAGAGTTTACTGCAACCAAAGGAAGATATTATAGCAATTTTAATTCAGATGACTTTGAAATATCATAGGGTGGTAAAAGCTTAAGGGGGAATTATATGCTATTAGATATTAAAAAATTATCACCAGAATTAGCCCATGACTTTATAACATTCTTTGAGAACTCTGCTTTTTGCGATAGTTCTGAATATGCTGGATGTTTTTGTACATGGTATCACTGGAATGATGACTACGAAACTCAATAGAAGGAGTGTTGTGATGATAAAAAGAAGAGTTTCAGAAAGGACCTTGCACATCATTGGATCTTAGATGGTAAACTTAATGGGTTTTTAGCTTATTATGATGGTATTCCTGTTGGCTGGTGCAATGTAGATGATAAGCAAAATTATGATCGATTAATTAAATTATCAATGTGTCGAAGCATATACTTCTGATGGGGGATTTACAACATTGAACTATCATGGTCAGTATTCCACCTATGACAAATTCGGTTTTCAAGAGGTTGGTAAGTCAAACATAGGCTTGGTGGTACGAAAATACTTTACAAAGTAGCGATTTTCCTTCTTAATCATGATGGAACATGAAACTACTATAGATAGTCTGTATATACATAGTGATCAATAAGAAAGGGTAAGGTAATGAAAAAATTAGATAAAAAATCTTTTCATGAAATCAGACAGTGGATCTATCGAAATGCCAGACCAATCGAACTTGCTATCTGGCAATATGAATTTGAACAGGGTAGTAAGGATACCGTATTAGCTGCTTTGTCTTTCTATCAAAATGAAGACGGAGGTTTTGGCAACGCTTTAGAGCCAGACTCTTGGAATCCAAATTCTACACCGTATACAACACTTAATGCGATGGAAAAATTAAGAGATATCACTTTCACCGATATAACCCATCCGGTGATGCGAGGAATATTTAAATTTATCGAGAGCGGCATACATCGTAACGACAATGGTTGGTTGTTTAACATCCCATCCAATAATGCTTATCCCCACGCACCATGGTGGACCTATGACAAGGAAGCTAATGAATATGAGAGCATAGGGGTAACTGCAGGGATCGCATGTTTTCTTCTAAAGTTTTCCGATCAAGATTCAAAACTTTACAAACTGGCGTTATCGATGGTAGATCACTTAATCGCTAAGTTAAACAAGCCAGGTAATCATGGTGAGATGGGGGTGGGTGGGTACTGTGAACTCATGGAAGTGATACCACAACTTGGTTTATCAGATCGATACGACATGGAATTCATTGAAAGCACGGTAAAGAGGCTTGTTAATGATTTGATTGAACATGACATATCCAAATGGATCTATTATGTGAAAACCCCTTCTAGTTTCATTACCACACCAAATAGCTTATTCTATCGTGATAATGAAGAAATCATGCTAAAAGAACTTGATTATATCATAGAAAAAAGACCAGACAATGACGTATGGGGAATTACCTGGAGCTGGTTTGATCATATTGCAAGATATCCAAAGGAATTTGCTATCTCTGAAAACTGGTGGAAAGCAGATGTGGCAATTAGAAAGATGAAGCTTTTAAGGAACTTTGACAGGTTGGAGTAAAGAACAAGTTAGGAAAAGAATAATTTAAAGGAGTTTTTGAAAGTATTCAAAAGAAATCAATGGAAGTTTGAGAGCGAAAGGAATTATAGGGAAAATGACCTTACAAAGTACAAAACTAAAAAACAGAAGAATATGGTATGCAATTGCATTCTTAATTTTGCTTGCTGTAGAAGTGATTATTGCAGTGTATATTCACGATAGGCTGATTCGACCATATCTTGGAGATGTTTTAGTAGTTGTGGTATTATATCTGGGACTTAGAATAATCATACCAGAGGGAGTAAAACTTTTACCATTATATATATTCTTGTTTGCAACTCTGGTGGAAGTCACACAACTGTTCGATCTAATCAAGTATTTCCATGTTGAAGAAAATACTTTTGTTCGAGTACTTATTGGTTCAGTCTTTGATATAAAAGATATCATCTGCTATGGAATTGGGTGTACTATATTAGGGATTTATCAATATAAAAGGATGAGACGATAGAGATTATAAAAAAGCACTTTGGCGTATATTAACAAAAAATGTATATCAAAACAAGAGTGAGAATTTATATAATTAGCTTTTAATTTGTTGAATTAAAGATAACAGAAAGTGCATCGGCAATAATAGATACGCTTTCTGCTTTTTTATTCTCTAAGTTATCGTAAACAGGTAAAAACTGATAAGAATATAAAGATGCGGAATTGACAACCAAATACAAATTGAATAATAACTAAGAGAGATCTTGAAGATTAAACATTAAGAATCAAGTCGTATGATACATAGATTATTAAACCGTATGATACATAGATTATAAAACCTATGATACATAGATTATTAAACCGTTGTTTTCTAATCCATAGTATGTTAGCATAAGTGCAGGATAACATTAAAATTAACATAACAATTTCAAGGGGGCATCTTGAAGAATCTATTTGCAATATTACCAGAGGATTTTTTTAAACCTCTGTGTAGTAAATATAAAAAAGAATATGCAGATTGTATCAGTTTGATTTTTAGCTCCTTTAAACCAGAAATCTCCTATGGTGTGGAGCGTGAGATTGTGTTAGCGGTACTAGAAGACTATTTTAGTTCTATGGTACAGGATATGATCTTCGATGATAATGAGGTATTATCTGACAGCAAAGCGAAAGCAAATGCTGTAATTAAGGGCCTTAAAGACGCTGGTTGGCTAGAATATGAGCAGGGTGATAACCATAGCATCAATGTAACCTTATGTGATTATACCATTCCAGTCATTGAAAGTTTTCATAAGATCATCAAAGAAGAAGAGACAGAATACCAAAGTATTATCTCTGGTATTTATGCAAGATTGCAAAATCAAGAGGGTTATCGAAAACCTTATGAATTAATCGTAAAAGGTGTAGCGGAGGACACAGAGCACCTGGTTTCTGAGTTAAAACGTCTGAATATCAGTATTAAGCGGCATATGGAAAAGCAGACCAATCAGATGACTGCAGGGGAAATCTTGGAACATTTCTTTCAGTATCACAAGGACATTGGTTCAAAAGCATATCTTCGTATGAAAACCAGTGATAATGTAGCGTATTTTCGTAGTGCAATCATTGAGAAGTTAGAAGAGATCCTTTCTTCATCTCAGATTTTGAAAGCAGTACAGGTTGGATATATGGAGTTAGAACAGGAAAGTGACGAGAATAGAGCATATGACGAAGTGGTCCAGATCATTCTTGGAATCAAATCAGCATTTTTTCGTTTGGATGAAATTATTACAGAGATTGACCGAAAACATGCCAAGTATCAAAAGAATGCTGTGATGCGTGCAAAATTCCTATTATCTACTGGTAACAATATGGAAGGTAAGATATCTGGTATTCTAGGAGCAATGGTACAACAACTCAATGAGGAAACGGAACCTTCTTTATATGAGGATGCTTCGAAGGAGTGGCTAGAGTTATACCATCTCTATCCTCAAAACTTTATGGACAATGAATCACTAAGAACCATACCTGTGACCAAGAAGTTAGGAAAGGTGGATGAATTAAGTACACAGCTTTTAATAACCGAGGAGGAACGCTCCCTTTATAAAGAAGCGTTTATGGAAAAGAATCGGACGAGGTTTTCAAGAAAGAATATCAATGCTTATGTGAAGGATCTACTAGCAGGCAAAGAAAGAGTAAAGGCATCCTCGCTTCCAATTGAGAATCGAAGAGATATGATACGGTTAATCTATATCAGTTTATATGGTAATAACCGTGCTAATTGTTACACCATAGACCGTAGTAGGGAGCGAATTCGGATCAATGGATTTGAGTTTGCGGATTTTGATATCATTAATGTAGAAGGGAAGGTACATAAGAGTGTTGGATATCATGAATGAATCTGTAGCACAAAAGGAGAGGTTTCGTGTAGCTGCCAATAAGCTTCTAAACAACTGCTTTTTACTTAAGAAAAAACCGAACACAAAGGCAGAATACCTATTTGTGCTACAGAATAAAGAACTGTTCCTTCCATACTTTGATCTATTAGGATATCAACTTGTTATCAACGAAGAGCAGGGCGTGATTGGTCTTGTGAATCAGTTTGGAACTGGAAGATTGGCCTTATCCAAATATGAAAGTATCATGTTATTAATCATGAGGCTTCTCTATCTGGAAAAACGGAAGGAAATCGGCACCTTTTCACAAGAAGTGACGGTTTTAATGGAAGAAATCAGAGAAAAGTATAGTATGCTAAAAGTGAAAAGTAAGCCAGTGATGGATAAGACGAT
>JAEYWQ010000262.1 GCA_023428885.1 Bacillota bacterium | reverse complement strand
ATCAGAGACAGATGGAAGTATAACAAATAATGTTTTTGCATGCTGTGTCATATTTCTAGTTCCATTAATATTAACACTCTTAATATGTAAGGAGAACTTAATTGAAGGGATACAAAAATCCATGATTAAAAAGGGGGATATAAAATGAAGCGATTTTTATTAATTTTATTAACATGTAGTTTAATACTTACAGGGTGTAGTTCTATTACAAACAAAAATTCTTCAAAAGATAGTTCAATTGTTGTTTACTATGTAAAGGGGCATCCGTTCTATGAAAATGCTATTACCGCTTATCGAAAAAGTAATCCAAATACGGAGCTAAAAGCAGTAGAATTTGACTCTGAAGATACATTAGCTCAAAAGTATTCAGCAGAAGTTTCAATTGGTGAAGGACCTGATGTTCTATTGTTGACAGATACTTCTAAAATTGATTATTTAAAATCTTCTAATGGCGATAATTATTTGGATTTAACCTTATTATTACAACAAGATAAAAGTTACAACAAAGATAACTATTTCGAAATAGTTATGGAAGCAGGCAAAATCAATAATAGACAATATGCACTACCCATTACCTTTGACCTTGGATTAGTCCATATAAGAGACCAGGCATTAGAAGAAATGGACAACCCAGAATTGGTAGGATTAAATTTTAATGACTTTTCGCAGAAAGTAATGGAGTATCAGAATAAACTTAGTAATTCTGATGGTATAAAAGTAGTACTTTTATTAAGTTTTAATCCAACAGTTAGTAATTTGATAAATATGTCTAGGATTGCAGGTACTAATTTGATTGATGTTGATCAAGAGAGTGTCGCAATCAACAAAGAGGAATTACTAAATTTATGTGACTTTACAAAGGCTGGGCAGAGTGAACTATTTAACAAAATGGATGAGATTCAAGGCCTTGGTGCTAATTTCTCTTATTATACCGGTTTTATATTATCAAGAGGTAATATTCCATTACTTGCAAGACAAGGAGAAATAACAACAGAAGTAAATGCTAATCAAACCATCTCGGTCTTTGGACTACCATGTTATAAAGAAAAAAATTTTCATGCTACTATTAAAGATTATGGAGTAGTAAGTTCCAAAAGTAAAAATCCAGAAGAGTCCTATGCGTTTCTTCGTTATCTTATGGATTTTTCTCTCGAAGCAAGAAGCGATCAAGTAGGAAATCCTATTAACAGGAAAGTATTCTCTTATCAATTAGAAACTCTAAGAAAACAAAACAAAGCGTATGTTGGGAATACGACACTTACTATTAATCAAATGAAAGAAGAGAATTATAACTCGATATCAGAAATGATGAATAAAATATCAAGTGCTTCAATGGTATATTCCGATGTAGAAGAAATATTGGAATCTACAATGAGCGCTTATATCAATGATAAGGATAGTTTTGATAATTGCTATGAACAATTAGTCAACCGTCTAGAACTTTATTTAAAAGAATAGTATAAGCGAAGGAGCATTATGATTAATTTAAAGAAAATAAATCTAACAAAGATTTATTTAGTATTGTTACTACATTTTTTTATAGTAATACTAACTTTAACTTTGCTAGCTCGAATCAATTATAATACAAGCTTAACGCATGTACAGACGGTTCAAACAATAGAAAAAGAAATTGAGCATAGCGTAGAATATATTGTAAACATAAATAAGAATGAACATTCATTTAATTGGCTTATGGATGAAAATGACCGATTTGTTGAAGAAGGTGATTCTATTTGGCTATATGCAGTTGAATTGCAGAATGAACATAATAGATCTGAAAAGATAGCAGTATCGTATGAAAAGAAAGAGAAGCTAGAAGGGGTTGTTACTAAAATTTTATTGATAGAAGATACGAAGCAATATTACATCGAAGCTCAATTGAAAAACGTGACAGAATGGATATTTATCTCTAAAGACTGCATTGCTGAAATAAATTACATTGGGCAAAAGCAAGCGTATGTAATTCCAATATCTTCGGTTATTTCGGATGATAATGGTGATTTAGTGTATGTTGTCAAGTCTGAAGAAAAAGTATGGGGAACTTCTTATTACTTAAAAAAAGTACCAATTATTATTATTGAAAGTAACGGTGAAGAAGTTGCCACTAAGTATTTCCCTGGAGAAGAAATAGTGTTGAAAGCAAAAGATTTTTCATTATATGATGGACTACTTATTAATTATGAAAAGGTGGAGTAATATGGTTATCGAAGAAAATTTAGTTATCTATAGAGATAATAAGTGTGTACTTTTTAATTTAATTAATTTTAAAGTTACTGAAATTAGTAGTAATTCTATAAATTTGCTAAAAGAATATATTGATACAGGAATTGGACAAGGGAAAGAGTTATATACAGAGCTAAAAAGAAATAGGCAATTTCTGACAAAAGAAGAAATAAAGAAAATTGATCTTTGTGCTAAAATTGGAATTAAAAAGAAACTTAACAAAAGAAATAATAGTATTAATACAATCCAAATTAGCTTTTCTTATAATTGTAACCTAAACTGTTTTTATTGTTATCAAAAAGACATGCATATTACAGAAAAATTAAATTTTCAAGATATAAATAGTATATATGATTTTTGTAACCTCTATGATAATGAGATGGGAGAAAAATGTAAGGAAAAACTTATTGTTATAAGTGGTGGTGAGCCTCTCTTAAACGAAAATATTGAAAAAATTAATTATACTGCAAAAAAATTTATTAATAGCCAATTATATATATATACAAATGGTATAAACTTACTAAGATTATGGGATCTGCTTCCTTTAAAGAATATAAAAGGTTTTCAATTTTCTTTAGATGGCAATGATAATATCATTTCACGGAATTCGTTAGATGGTAGTTCTTCTCTTTATTTTAAAGATATAATTGGTGGAATACATAAAGCAATTAAATTTGGTTATGAGGTAAAAATAAACTCTGTTATAACGCAAACTGATTTTTTTGAAGAAGCAATACAATTAATTTCAATACTAGAAGAAGAAGACATAATAACTAAAAATAATGTAAGCATAAATTTTTCATCAATTGTAGATCCTTCTACTAAAATGGGTATTTCTGATGATTACGAATTAATAAATTTTATAGAACATATATACAAATTCACTAAATATGTATCTAAATATAGTAATATTGTATTGTCATTTTTTCCTGATATAAAAAAACTTTCATCTATATTAAGTGGTAAATTTGATTTAGATAAACTAAATTTAGGTTTATCATGTGGACACAATAATGGAATTGCATTAAATTTCACACCAGATGGTTCAGTCTATTGGTGTAGTGAACTAATTAAGAAGGGAGGAAAAATTGGGGATTTTAAAAAGCAGAATATTGACATAGGCAGAATTAAATTAATTAATAATAGAAATATATTTGTGATTGATAAATGTAAGAATTGTTTGTATCGATATATCTGTAATACTGGATGTTCTTTGAGAATTGGTGCTAGTGGTACAGATTGGAATAGTGAATATTGTGGCATTTTTTCAAATACTTATATTTTAGACAATATAGGAAAAATAATATAGGGAGCATTCCTGTTAAGTAATAAATAACCGGTTTGAAAAAAGAATACCTCGAAGTAAAATTAGGATACTGACTGGCAGTTAGTAAACCAAATTTACGGAGGTATACATAGATGAATTATAACCAAAATATCAGGATTGCACAAGTAACAGAATCAACTTTAATAGTTGGAGTAGACATTGAAAGCACTACGCACTTCGCCAGGGCTTTCAGCTGGCGGGGAACCGAGCTTGGGAAGGTATTAAGTTCAGCAATACAAGAGAAGGCTATGTATCATTTAAAGAATGGATAGAATTATTACAAGGAAGAAACGGAAAGAAATCTGTTATTGTTGGGGCAGAACCTACAGGGCATTGCTGGTTCAGTCTTGGAACATATCTGGAAGATGAAGAAATGCCATTTGTAATGGTCAATCCATATCACGTTAAGCAAAGAAAGGAATCTAACGATAACAGCCAGACCAAGAATGACAGAAAGGACCCGAAGGTAATAGCAAAGCTTGTGGTAGACGGAAGATACAGCAAACCGTATGTAACCAAAGGTGTTTATGCAGACCTGAGAGTAGCTACAGTGAGTCGTCAGCGTATCGTAAATGAACTTACATCAGTGAAGAATAGGATATGCAGATGGATTAGCATATATTTTCCTGAAAACCTTTATGTATTCGGGAGTTTTGAAGCAGAAAGCAGCATCATGGTGTTAAAGAAGGCACCAATGCCTTCGGATATCATAAAGCTTGGAGTGGAAGGGATTAATCAGATATGGCGTGATGTAGAGCTGAGAGCAGTTGGTATAAAGAGGTCAAAGACCCTGATTGAAGCTGCACAGAAAAGCATCGGCTGTAAAGAAGGACTGGAAGCTGCAAGAATGGACATGAAGTTGCTGATTATGGATTATGAGTAATGCAGTAATACCGATGGTAGCAAAAAATCCGGAGTTCCGGTCAATCCATCTGGTAAAACGTTCGCTATAAGCGCCAGAAGTAGCAATAGTAAAACGAAAACAGATAAGAGCCGGTAGTCAGATTTTATACCATGAGAGCAAAGACTCAGCAAAGGGAGCAGAAACGACACCCATATATGGATAGGTAGAACGAAGGAATTTAGGACATTGGAAGTTAGATGATTCCGTTGGATATAGGAGGTTTGTCGCTGTAAGAAAAGTGAGGAAATGAAATGCCTTCATAGAACAAAAACAAAGAAGTTCTATTAAGTATACCCTTTTTCTTATCAAAAGTATGAAATACGTTTTGTATCTATAAAAAAAGCATTTATCTAAGAAAAAGAAAACTGCGATACCGCTAGAATAAAGGAGATATCGCAAGATCATATGAGGAGGTTATTATGTACAAATTAAGTGAGAGTATTCAGATTGAGGAAGTAGAAGAAGGATTGTGTTTAATTAATGAAATAACAGAAAAAATTATACTATTAAAAAAAGTTGAAACAGAGGTTTTTAAACTACTATTAACTAATTCAGTAGATGAAGTTAAAGAAATTATTATGAATAAATATTATGGTGATGGAATAGCAAAGGATATTGAAGTATTTACTCAGCAACTATGTGAGAGAAATATTTTGATTACATAGAGTAATACTTATATAATATCAAAAAAAAGTGAGAGGAGGTGTATGTCATGGACAAGAATCAAATGATAAGCTGGAAAGGACTTGATTTAGAGGAATTTTCTTTTGACGAAATCACTGAGCATATTGACGTTTCTGCTAGATCAAGTGGTAGTGGTGGTGGTGGTAGTTTTGCTAATTCAGGAGCCGTTTATTGGCCTATGTGTTAGTTTAATTAAGCGACAGTAGCGATTTTATGGTGCAGGAGGTATTTGTCCACCAGGAGTATGCCAAATACTATCATTCTTACACAAGGCTGGGAAAAGTAGTCTTTAGCCTTATGTAAGAGCCTGATAGTATAGTTGATATGGTTGTATATTACAATGTCAGTTGATGTAATAGAATCCATTTGTGTAATGATAAGTATATAGTAAAATGACCAGTTGATTCAAATCCGTTTTATTATCAAGGAAAACAAATAATTTGAGAATGTGATAAATCAAATTTATCCATAGAGTTATCCAGCCGTTTCGCTGAGAAAATATTTTTCTATATAAAGGAAAGGAAAAGTAATCCATTAATTCAATAGAAATTATTTGGATTATAAGAGACATTATGCTACCAAACACTTTTGTACGAAAAGAATGTAGTCCACAAAAGACAATCGATTCGATTCGCAAAATACTAAATGATTTAGGAATAGAAACAGAGATTGTATCAATGAATAAATCTGGTAATGATATATATTCCAGCAGATTAGTTATCAAGGGAACCAGTATGGGTACTAATGGAAAAGGAGTTACAGAAGAATTGTCTATAGCTGGTGCTTACGCAGAATTTATGGAAAGATTACAGACTGGCTATGTATTTGGTTCTCTAAATGGGAAAGGGTGTATTAAGAATAGCTACGGAGAAGATTTCATAAAAGAAGATTTCATAAAAGAAGATACTAATTATAAAGAAGTTTTAATTAATCTAAAGAAATACTTCATGACATCCTATGATTTTGTAAGTGAAGAAGAAGCTAATGAAATATTAATGGATTTGCCAAATAGAATGTACCAAGCAAAATATTATCATGTCCAAAGCAGTAAACTTGTTCCTTTACCATCTAGAGACATAACACGAATGTGTGGTTCAAATGGATTATGTGCAGGAAATACTCCAGTTGAAGCTGTTTGTCAAGGGATATGTGAATTATTTGAAAGAATGTCTTATAAAACAATATTTATGAATGAAATTGAATGTCCAACTATCCCTACTGAAGCATATGTTCATACTAATTCAATGAAGCTAATAAGTTATATTGAGAGTAAAGGCTATACAGTAATAGTAAAAGATATGACTTTAGGTGGAAAATTCCCTGTGATTGGAGTGGTTATTATATCACCATCGAAAAATAGAATAAAATTCTCTGCTGGATCAGATATAAATTTTGATATTGCGATTCAGAGATGTTTAACAGAAGCATTACAGGGACGAGAGTTAGGTGCTTTTTTTTCTGCTGAAATGCAAGATATGTTTGTAATATTAAAATTAAACCATAATTTATATATTGACAATAATTATAAAGTTAAAGAATTGCAGAGGGCATTTTATAATGGTTCAGGAGATATTCCGTTAGGTTTTGTTTTTAATAATAGAGGTTTTAACCCGTCAAACCTTGAGATTTTTATTAATGTTCAAATAAGTAATGAAACAGCATATAAATCATTAGTTAAAATATTAAATGATAATAAAATGGATTTATATATAAGAGATTATTCAGTATTTGGATTCCCGACTTATAGAGTCTTTATTCCTAATCATTCAGCTTTATTTGCGAGTATGAAAAATATATGTAAAGTAGAAGTTTTATTTAACAAAAGTATTTTACTACCATTTAAGGAGGAAAACCTAGATATTATTTGTGATTTATTACATAAAATGAATGAATTAATGAATATACCTAAAGAAATTAAATCATATAATATTTTTGGCTTCTCATTATTAAACGGTGATTTAGAAGACACTCGGTGGTTAGAAATAATTCTCTATATTTATCAACGTAATTATGATAAAGCATATATAACATATAAACATTATTATGAAGGTAGTAGCACAAAAAAGGATTTGTTAACTTATCTGTATTCGTTGAAAAATAATAAGAGTAAACAATTAAAACAATATTTTTTAGACATAAATCACAATGCTGCAATAGAAAGAATTAATAACCTTGAGAAAGATTTGGATACAGTCAAAAGTATCATTTTGAATGATGTATCGAATGATGATTTACTAACTTCAACAAAAATGATTAATGAACTTATTACTAAGGTAATAAATGCAATCAATAATTATGAACCAGCGTTAGAAAACTATCATGATTTAGAATGTGATAACAATTTTGTAACACCTACAATTTAGTGCAGTTGCGCCAAATGAGAGATTTGCATCGTTGTATACTAAATTGAACTGGTGCAATAAATTCTATACTACAAATTTGTTAGTTAAGGATACTAATGAATAATGAAGTGGTCAGAGATTAGTTAGATACCAACTTTATACAATAAATAAACTAAAACCTAATACATCGAGGATATTATGAAAGATAGAATAATTAATATTATCAAAAAGTTATTAGATATGGATGAATCTGAAAATCTAGATATGAATGAAAATCTTCTAATAAAAGGTATAGATTCTTTAAGATTTGTAGAAATGATTATACAAATAGAAGAAGAATTTAGTATTTTATTTCCTGATGATAAAATGAATATGTTTGAAATGGATACTGTAAATAAAATTTTTTCTGTTGTTATGAACATATATTCTGGAAGTCAAATATAACTTACAAATATATTACAAGTGAACACCTGTTTAGAGGTTGAACTGGTTATAAAAAGATTTACCATTTTCACTTAGTATTTCAATGTGGTGGCTAGATGAATGTCTGAGTGGCTAAAAACTCGCGATTATCATGTTGAACGCTGTAAAGCTAGCATATACATGAACGAGTTGGACATCTATCCTATTTATCAAAAGATAAATCTTACTAAGCAGATTCATCAAGCAACGAGTTGCTTCTGTATTCTGTGTAATGCAGATATAGATGAATCAAAAGGGGAATTGCCTATGACATTACCTATATTCCCAATAAGATATGGATTTTTGGAATTGACTGCTATGACCAACTGTTATAGAGCATTATCGTAGGCTGAAAGGTGATGATACACTAGATATC
>JAEYWQ010000070.1 GCA_023428885.1 Bacillota bacterium | reverse complement strand
ACTTTTTAGCTCATATAGCAGACAGTTTTCGTGAATATGAAGAAGCATGTAATGTTGTTGGTCACTTAAGAGCTGATATTTTTGTATTATTACTTCCATATGTTAACGAAAATCAAATTATCGAGATTGTGACAAAGCTATACAATAAGGTTATGGAATATCCTCTTTCTTGTAAAGTACTACCTTCCTTTGGGATTTGCATATCTAAAGAAGGACTAACCATCAGCTTAATGAACGATTATGCCAACCTTGCGTTACAAAAAATCAAAGGCCGTGTATTTACTTATTATTCATTTTTCGACGATTCCCTTCATCAGCAACTCCTGTATGAGAAAAAAATTGAAAATGAGATTTTGCTAGCTATCGAATATCGTTATCTCGAGGTGTATATTCAACCTAAAGTCAATATGATAACCAAAGAGATTATCGGTGGAGAAGCGCTGTTACGCTGGAATCACCCTGAACATGGAATCTTATCTCCCGGCCATTACATACCTGTATTGGAGGAAAGTGGCTATATTGTTGAAGTAGATGTCTATGTTTGGAGAGAAGTATTTAAAACATTACACAATTGGATTGAGCTCGGTTATAAGGTGGTACCAATTTCAATCAATGTCTCCCGATTGCATGAGCATCAAAATGATTTTGAAGAGGTATTATGTAAGTTAGCACACGACTATCAGGTACCGACATCTTTAATTAAACTTGAAATTACAGAAAGTGCACTGTCTCAAAGTTCTTATCAATTATTTCATAGTATGAGAAATCTTCAAAAACAGGGATTCCAATTCTCTATGGATGATTTTGGTTCAGGATATTCTTCTTTGAATATGTTAAAAGATGAACCTTTAGACGAAGTTAAAATAGATCGATTGTTTTTAAAAGATATTGAAAAAAAGAAAAGTAAAACAGTAATTCGGCACATCCTGGCTATGCTTTCAGAGTTACAGATTGATACCATTGCAGAGGGTGTAGAAACGCAAGAACAAGCGGACTTTTTAATGGAATGCGGATGTTATCATGGACAAGGTTTCTATTATTATCGTCCTATGCCAATTCATGAATTTGAACAGCTGCTATAGACTTTAGTCTATAGCAGCTGTCTTTGTTTATGACATTAAAATTTACCTAAAAAGTTTCTAGTTCTCTCGTTACTCGATGCAAACACCTGATCTGGTGTACCATTTTCCACAATCACTCCCTGATCCATAAAAATCAATCGATTGGATATCTCACGGGCAAATTCCATCTCATGAGTTACGATCACCATTGTCATATTGAGTGTAGCCAGAGACTTAATTACCTTTAATACTTCTCCCGTCAGCTCTGGGTCCAAAGCCGAAGTTGGCTCATCAAAGAATAAGATCTTTGGTTTAAGTGCAAGAGCTCTTGCAATCGATACCCGCTGAGACTGACCACCGGATAACTGATATGGGTAGGAATCTGCCTTCTCAGATAAACCTAGTCGTTCTAGCAGCTCATAAGCTTCCTTCCTTGCCTGCTCCTCTGGTATTCCCACCACATGAACTGGAGCTTCGGTGATATTGCGTAACACCGAATAGTGCGGAAATAGATTAAAGTTTTGAAACACAAGTCCTGTCTTTAAGCGGATTCGCTTTCGTACCTCGTCATTTGCATAAGAAACCTTTTTATCCGTAGACACCATGATGTCACCATCTATTTTAATCTGCCCTCCATCCACATGTTCTAACTGCGTTAAGCATCGAAGTAAGGTGGATTTTCCAGAACCAGAAGACCCAATGATAGAGATAATTTCACCATGTTCAATCGACAAAGAGATGTCCTTTAAGACTTCCAGACGACCAAACTTTTTCTTTAGATTCGTTACTTCAATTATACTCATTTGACCCTCCTTATCGATAGTAGCTTAATTTCTTCTCAGCTATATTAACGGCTTTCGACACAACACTGTTCATTACAAGGTAAAAACCACCAGCCATAATCAAAGGTGTAATGGAACCCATACGGCTCATGGAATCCGTAGCAAGTTGATAAATCTCAGCTACACCAATTGCAGTTACTAACGCTGTATCTTTAACTAAGGTCATAAACTCATTCCCCATTGGAGGAAGAATCCGTTTAATCACCTGAGGTAGTATAATCTTTAAAAATGTTTGTTGTTTCGTAAATCCAAGTACCTCTGCTGCTTCGTACTGCCCCTTAGGCATGGACTGGATTCCCGAGCGATATATCTCTGCAAAATAAGCTGCATAGTTTAACCCCATCGCTACTACCGCTGCTGTGAATCGGTCGAGTCCTTTTCCGAAGATATACGCTGGACCATAATAAAAGAAAAACAACTGTAGAATTAAAGGTGTTCCTCTCATAATAAGTAGGTAAAGACGAATTGGATAACTAAGTATACATATCTTTGACATTCTGCCCAAGGAAAGGATAAGGCCTAATGGTAAAGCAATCAGTAAGGTGAAGAAGAATAACTTCCCTGTAGTTGCTGACGCTTCTAACATAAAATTAAATAATTTCAAAAATGCTTCTTTTGTCATATTTCCTCCCTTGTACTAATGCGAATAAAAAAGCAAATCTAATAAAGAGTACCGAAGGCAAGCCTTCGGTAGTATCTACTTATTGAATCGTATTTACATCTTTACCAAACCATGCGTTACTAATGTCTGCTAAGGTTCCATCCTCTTTCATTTCCTTTAGGTATTTCTCAATTTCCTGGCAAAGGGCCTCTTCCCCTTTTCTAAAACCAATCACATATTCTTCTGCTGCTAATGTCTCATCAAGAACACGATAGGTTGCAGCTTCCTTTTCCATATAATATAATGCTACAACTTCATCCATTACAACTGCGTCGGAACCATTGATCTTTAAGTCCATCATTGCCTGAACATTATCGTTAACCTTAACTAGCTCTTTCAATGTATCCGTTACTTCTTTGTGCTCATCCATAGCATCAGATGCAGTGGAACCATTCTGAATAGCCACGGTTTTACCAGCTAAGTCGGCTAATGTGTTAATTGAACTATCAGCTAAAACTACGACCACCTGATTATTCTTCATATAAGTTTGGCTTAAGGTCATAGCGTTGGCACGATCCTTACTATAGCTTAAACCATTCCAGATGAGATCAATATTCTTTGTATCTAGTTCTTGCTCTTTGGCTGCCCATTCAATTGGTTGAAGAACTAATTCTACATCCATACGCTTGCTGACTTCTTTGGCAAGATCAATATCAAAACCTACGATATTCATATCTTCATCCGTGTAACCCATAGGAGGGAAGGATGCATCTAAGCCTAATACTAATTTCTTTTTTTCTTTTATGTAGCTTAAGGATGTGTCTTCTTGAACCCCTTGATCTGCTGCAGTTGTTTTCTTTTCACTTCCTGCTTCTTTTGTTCCACACGCGCTTATTATAAACGAAAATGCTAGAACTAATGCCAATACTTTTGCTATTTTTTTCATAATTCATCCTATCCTCTTTTAAATTATTGTTTTACCATGTTAGCACACTAAAGTGCACCTGTCAACCCAATACTTAATTGCAAGATAGAATAATTTTCAGTAAATTAAGCAAGATACTATAATTACATGTATATTTTCGTAAATTACCTATAAATTTACCTATAATCCATCAAATTTTTTGTAATTTATGTAGAAATTCCAGCAATAGTAATGTATAAT
>JAEYWQ010000235.1 GCA_023428885.1 Bacillota bacterium | reverse complement strand
GCATTCGTACTTTTCTCATATGGGGGTAATATAGATACGCCTCCTATGTTGCGGTCTAAATCCCATGGAATACCTATTCCAATATGCGTGTTCAGTCTCAAAGGCTGATATTGCGTTAATACTCCGACAGTATCTACACCGGAATTAATGCAATTACTTAACGGGAAATCAATAATACGATATTTACCGCCAAAGGCCACTGCAGGTTTTGCAACACTCGATGTTAAAACTCCTAATCGGGATCCTTGTCCACCTGCTAAGAGCATTGCAATCATTTCTTTTTTAATCATGCCATCACCTCTTGCTGTTTGATATTTCCATTATATCATCAAATGAGTTAGTTGTGAATATATTTACCAAAAAATTTCTAGTTTGATCTAAATTTTTAGTAAAAATAACGCATTATTTTCAAAACGCTGTCAAATCATTTAGATTAATGTCATAAATTTATAGGTATGTCAGTGTAACTCTTGATGGAAACCAACATAAGATAGAAAATAGTCACACAATCGCGGGGTGTTTTGCGTACAAAACCCAAGAATTTCTTGCTCCAAAGTGCTCCATTGCACTTTGTGTGCATTTGTTACTATGAAAGCCTATGGCTTCATTCTAACGATAATGATGCATATTGCGTAACTTGTGTTGTATTTTGAATTAGATAGGTTATAATAATGTTAGCTATTTATAAAGACTGGAGGTCCCCAATATGTATCAAATCGATTTTTCAAAGCCGATTCATGTTCACTTCATAGGAATCGGAGGCATCAGTATGAGTGGTTTAGCCGAACTTCTACATATTAAGGGTTTTACGATTACTGGCTCGGATGCAAAGAAAAGTAAGACAACTGAACACTTGAGCCGTCTTGGTATACAAGTTAACATTGGTCAATGTGCTCAAAATATAACTAGAAGTATAGATTTAGTCGTATATACCGCAGCCATTCATCCAGATAACGAAGAATATCAAGCTACAATTACCGCAAACATTCCTATGCTTGACCGCGCCGCCTTATTAGGGCAGGTTATGCAGCAATATAAAAGTGCCATCAGCATAGCTGGTACTCATGGAAAAACAACAACAACTTCAATGCTTTCCCTAATTCTATTAGAAGGAAATCTTGATCCTACGATCTCCGTTGGTGGAATCTTAGATAACATCGAAGGAAACATTCGTATCGGTAACTCAGAACATTTTATCGTAGAATCTTGCGAGTACATGAATAGCTTCCTGAGCTTTCACCCAACCCATGAAATCATCTTGAATATTGAGGCAGAACACTTAGACTTTTTTAAAGATCTTGAAGATGTTCGTAACTCCTTTAAGATATTTGCTCAAAAACTTCCAAAAGGCGGAAACCTTGTAATTAATGGTGAAATTGAAAACTACCAGGAGCTTGTAAAAGACCTGAATTGTAATGTTATTACTTATGGTATCCTTCCTGAATCATATCAATTATCGGATACATCACCGTTTGATTATGCAGCTGCTAATATTGCTTTTGATGATTTTGGCTTTGGATCCTTTGATTTAATAAGAAAAAATCAGCTAGTAACTCGCATTCAACTTCGTGTTGTCGGTAAGCATAATATCTCTAACGCAGTTGCTGCCATAGCCCTATCAGATCAACTAGGAGTCTCTGTGGAAGCCATGAAGTCTGCACTAATTAAGTTTAGAGGTACCAAACGACGGTTTGAATATAAGGGCGAAATTGGTGGAGTTCAAATTGTAGATGATTATGCACATCACCCAACAGAAATCAAAGCAACCTTAACAGCAGCCGCTTCATATCCACATAAAACACTATGGTGCGTTTTTCAACCACATACCTATACAAGAACCAAGGCCTTCTTTGATGATTTTATCGATGCTCTATCCTTAGCCGATAAGGTGGTGTTAACGGATATCTATGCCGCCAGAGAAGTTAACCCCGGAGACATTTCTTCTGAAGATATTCAAAAGAAATTAACTAAACTAGGCAAAACGGCCTATTATTTTAATAGTTTTGATAAAATTGAAAAATTTTTATTAGAAAATTGTACTAACGGTGACCTGTTGATAACCATGGGTGCCGGAGACGTTGTATCTATTGGAGAAAACCTACTCAGCAAGTAGTTATCCACATTATCCACAACCTTATCAACATTTGTTTCAAGATAAGGTTGTGGATTTTTTTTCACAATCACATAATTCTACATGTTTAGACTATCTTCGTGGGAATAGCAGTATTTAAGGCTCTTCCAAAGGATTTGCAAAAGTATGTTCGATTTCATCCACTAATTTATCCACATTATCCACATTGTCAACATAACTCTGTGGGTGAATATTCTTCCCAAAACCCGCTATTTTCAACTTAATTTTAATATGCTATAATGTGCATGCAACTTAGGTTTCCCCTTGATTCATAGAGCAAAAAGGGGGAGCACCTAATCACTTACCTACATAGAAATAGGGGTATATTATGAGTAACATAACATTATTTTCATCCATTGATACAGGTTGTACTGTAATTAATAATACATTTATTGACGAATATTTACCGCGAGCTAACGGCAGCTACGTTAAAGTATATCTTTTATTACTTCGCTGCTTACAAAACAATATTGATAAGCTCACCTTATCCTACCTTGCTGAAAAACTTGATGAAACTGAAAAAGATATAGATCGAGCATTAAAGTACTGGGAAAAGGAAAATCTGCTTACAATTTTACGCGTAGATAAGTCTACCATCACTTCCATAACATTTCACTCCGGTAATAAAATAGAAAAAATTGATTCCCAGTATAAAGATCCAGAACCAATACATAATGCTGAGGAGGAACCAAAATTAGTTGAGAAATCACCAATAACAACTGTGCACAAGCCAAATTACTCCGACGCACAGATTAAGCAATTAACGGAGATGGAAGAAGTAAAATGGATATTGAATACAGTTGAGCGCCTCCTAGAGCGTTTGTTAAAGCCTACGGATGTGCAGTTAATTCTCTTCTTATACGAAAGTGTTGGCTTTAGTGCGGAACTAATTTTCTACTTGTATGAATATTGTATCTCCAAGAATAAGAAAAACTCATCTTATATTGAAACGGTTGCAATGTCTTGGGCCCAGGAGGGTATTAATACTGTAGCTAAGGCAGAAGAAGCTACCTCTGCCTTTAACAACAACTATAATGCGGTGAATAAAGCATTTGGTTTAAACCGTGCTCCTGGAACGATTGAGAAGAAATACATGCATCGATGGTTTCATGAATTTGGCTTTGACATTAGTATCATTGAAGAAGCATGTAATCGAACGATGTTAGCTACCGCAAAGCCTGATTTTAAGTATGCAGATCGTATCTTAGAAATCTGGAAGCAGAAAGAAGTCACAAGCTTAAAAGACATTGAACGTCTAGATGAGATCCATGCTAAGCAAAGTGCTATAGCTGCCTCGAATAAATTAACTGCTGCTACCAAGCAGCCGGGTAACACAAATAAATTTAACGCGTTTCCTCAGAGAAAATACTCCGAAGAAGAGTTAATATCCATGGAACAACGCCTACTGAACCATCAATAACTGAAAGGAGTTTTGCATGGCACTGAAAAATTATCAGTTTAACACGATTCTACGTGAATATGACAATCGTCGCCTTCAAAGCAAATTTGAACTTGATAGACGAAGAGATCTTGTGTATGGAAAAATACCTGAACTTACACAAATCGATCAAGAATTAGTTCACGATTCCATTGCTCGTGCTAAACTTTCCCTTCAAAATGATGTAAATGCCCTGGATGGATTAAAGGAGAAGAATGAACTTCTAAAAAAGAAAAAGGAAGCTTTGATTCTTGCTGCCGGTTTTCCTATAGATTACCTACAACCCCAATATACCTGTCCGCACTGCCAGGATACCGGTTATATAGGCAACGACAAATGTAGTTGCTTTAAACAGGCAATTGTTAATTTGCTCTATTCCCAATCCAATGTACAGGATGCCATTAAATATGAGAATTTCTCAACCTTCTCATATAGGTACTACAATGATTATCAGCAAGATGAAATACTAAAAAAGACACCCTATAAAAACATCCAGGATGTATTGCTTAATGTGAAATCCTTTATTCAAAACTTTGGATCTTCTTATGATAATCTCTTAATTTATGGTAATACTGGTGTGGGTAAAACCTTTCTGTCAAACTGTATCGCAAAGGAGCTATTAGATGCAGGGCATACAGTGATTTACCTGACAGCCTTCCAGCTGTTCGAGATCTTGGAGAAGTATAAATTTAATACCGCCGAAAATTATGAAGAAATCAGAAATCGGTTTGAATATATTTTAGACTGTGATCTGTTAATCATAGATGATATTGGAACAGAATTAAATAACACCTTTGTAACTTCCCAATTATACCAATGCATCAATGAACGGCATTTAAATCAAAAATCCACGATCATATCAACAAATTTATCATTCGATCAATTAAAAAATAATTATAGCGAACGTATATTTTCAAGAATCTCAAGCCACTATAAACTGTTAAAAATTATTGGTGATGACATCCGATTACAGAAACTATTGGGCAACTCGCTGAAAAGTTAGTTTAAACTTGACGAAACATGCTGATAATAGTATTATTAACGAGTGTTTAAACCGATATATGAACGATACTGGAGGAAAAATGATGTCACAAGATAATTTTTTAAAAACCATACCCGTTGGAACGCTTGGTATTGTTGCTCTTGAAAGTAGCAAAAGTCTTGGCCAGAAAGTAAATGACTATATTGTTGAATGGAGAAAACAACGCACTGGTGATCACACATCTACAATGGCATTTGCAGGCTATGAAAGAGATTCCTATTTAATTAAGCATGAATGCCCACGTTTTGGCTCTGGCGAAGCAAAAGGTATCATCAAAGAATCTGTTCGCGGTGATGACTTATATCTACTTGTTGACGTTTGTAATTATAACTTAACATATACTGTATGCGGACATACCAATCATATGTCACCTGATGATCATTATCAGGATTTAAAAAGAATTATTGCTGCTGTTGGCGGAAAAGCAAGAAGAATTACAGTAATTATGCCTTTCTTATACGAAAGCAGACAGCATAAGAGAAGTTCAAGGGAATCTCTTGACTGTGCATTAGCACTTCAAGAACTAACAAATATGGGTGTGGAAAGTATCATCACCTTTGACGCTCATGATCCACGTGTACAGAATGCAATTCCACTAAAGAGCTTCGAAACTGTAATGCCATCCTACCAGTTTATTAAAGGTTTACTTAGCAATGTTCCTGATCTTAAAGTTGACGCTCAACATATGATGATCATAAGCCCTGATGAAGGAGCTATGGGACGTGCCGTTTATTTCGCTAACGTTCTTGGTTTGGACATGGGTATGTTTTATAAGCGTCGTGACTATACAAAGATTATCAACGGTCGTAACCCAATCGTTGCACATGAGTTCCTTGGTTCTGACGTAGAAGGGAAAGATGTTGTTATTCTTGATGATATGATTTCATCTGGCGAAAGTATGTTGGATGTTGCTAAAGAATTAAAGAAGAGAAAAGCAAATCGTATCTTTGTTTGTGCTACTTTTGGTCTTTTTACCAACGGATTAAAGCAGTTTGATGAAGCTTATGAGCAAGGATTAATCTATCGTGTAATGACAACCAACTTAGTATATCAGACAGAGGAGTTACTTAGCCGTGAATATTACATCAGCGCTGATATGAGTAAATATATTGCTTTATTAATTGATGCACTCAACCATGATGCTTCCATTAGCGAGTTCTTAAGCCCTACTGAGAGAATTCAAGCAGTTCTCCGCAAATACAATCAAAGATAATTAGATATAAAAGCTCAAGGGGACGGGGATATTGACATACTTGTATGTGTCAACATCCCCGTCCCCTTGTCTGTATCCTTGCGTAATAAAACATCATAGAATTAAAAATATAGATAGCTTCTTAATTTACCCTAATTCAATAATATTTGCAGCTATCCCCGCTTCCTCTATCATTTCTTTTTCACGTTTATGACAAGTAAAGAGTACAATCTGTCTCTTGGACTGCTTTGCTAATAATAGAAGGGCTTCCCTCGTTCGGTCTTCATCATAGTAAGCAAAAGCATCATCTAATATAATTGGAAGCTTTTCCTCTGGAAACAGTAACTGTGCTACTGCAAGTCGTAATGCCAAATACATCTGATCCATAGTTCCTACACTTAAACTATCGATGGTTACATACCGATTCTTTTGAAGCATTCGTATATTGAGGTTTTCATCCACAGTCACCTCTTGATATTCACCATTACTAATCTTGGAAATTATTTCGGACACAAGCTCATTCAATCGGGCACCAAAGCTATCATGAATACAGGATGCTAATTCTTTTAAAGTCTGGATGCTTAAAGAAACAGCCTCAATCTCAAGAAGAAGGTCTTCTTTCTTCCGTCTAAGTTGCTCAAACTCTTCTTGATCCCTTCTCAACTGTTCTTCCTGGTCATGATGGTTCTCTATCGTCCAACGGATTCGTTCCATTTGACTCTTAAGTTCATTATAACGTGCCTGATACTTAGCTTCTCCCTTCGTCATTTCTTCATAAAATTCTACCGTTACAGTTCTTAATTCTTCCATGCAGCTATCACATGCTTCTGGTCGATAAATAAAGTACTTCATGTAGTTTACGATCTCAAACTCCAGACGTTCTTTCTTTTCTTTTAATAACTTGATCTGTGCCAGGTATTCGGCCTTTCGTTCATTCAGCTGTACCCGTTCAGATTCAAGCTTTGCAACCTCATTGAATTTTAAGACTAACTGCGTCTCATTTGCCACACGGTGAGAGAGTAAGATATCATGCCGTTTACTGTGCAGCTGAAAAATTGCTTTTTCATACTCTTTTTCAACTTCTTCAATCCTTTTTAAATTATGCTCATCCCGATTTGCTCGATAGATGTACAATAACACCCCAAGGAAAATAATAACGATACCTATGCTACTACGTAGTATTGAGTTCCCTAATGGGAATACGCATAATATAATTCCAAGTAAGACATTAATCGATCCAAGTAGCTTACCATTTAACTTACTAGGTTTATGACCTTGACTAATCTCAATCTTCTTACGTGTTACTTCATCTTCATACTTTTGCTTCTCTTGGCGCAGCTCATATAGCTGAGCCAAATGGGTTTGAATCAATTCACTAGAATCTAGTTCACTGGATTGACGCTGTGTACGATCTGATAAACTTTCAAAACGCTCATTCGCCTGAGCCAACTGTGTAACGGTTTCTTTAAAACTTTGATATTTTTCTTCGATGGCAGGTCCCATAGCCAACTTAGCCAGCTTTTCTTTGCTAGAGACGTCGCTATACTTCAATTGTTTTTTCGCAACCTGATCTAATTGCTCCTCTAAAGATTTCAGCTCTG
>JAEYWQ010000068.1 GCA_023428885.1 Bacillota bacterium | reverse complement strand
GGTGTATTCCTCACCAACCGTTCAGGAAGCTAGTATTTATCATAGTTTGAATTTGATTGGTGTGCCTACCCTGGCTGTGGAGATGGGGGTTGGTATGAGAATCACAAAGGAATTTGGTGATCAGATTCTAGATGGAATCTTTTGCTTGATGAAAGAATTAGGGATCTGGGATGGAGAAGTAATTACACCAAAAACTCCAGTGATCTCTACCAATAAAGATAAAGTTACTTTAATCCATGCAGAGGCATCGGGTGTTTTCTTACCATGCGTAGAGCACTTAATGGATATCAAAGTTGGAGATAAGGTGGGTGAAATTGTGGACACCTTATCCGGTACCGTAGTACAAAACATCTTAGCACCATGTGATGGAATTGTATTTACTTTACGTGAATATCCAGTGGTATATGATGGTTCTTTGATTGCTCGAATATTAGGAGGGGTTTAAATGTTTCAAGAAATTATTCATACCGTGAAGGCTCCGTACCGTGATGATATGCATATCATTGGTTATCGATTTGGAAAAGGAGATAAAGCAGCTTGTATCGTTGGACCTACCAGAGGAAATGAGATTCAGCAGCTCTATATCTGTTCTCAATTAATTAAGGAATTAACTCGTCTTGAGAAAACTGGTGCCATTTTAAATAATAATGAAATTATGGTAATTCCAACCATGAATCAATTTAGTACAAATATCGAGAAGCGATTCTGGGCTATGGATAAGTCAGATATTAATCGTATGTTTCCAGGAGAAGCAACGGGAGAGACGACAGAACGTATTGCTGCTGGTGTATTTAAAGCAGTTCAGGGCTATAGTTATGGTATTCAATTCGCTAGTTTTCATACCCCAGGGGAGTTTATTCCTCATGTGCGCATGATGGAAACAGGTCATCAAAGCAACAGTTTAGCCAACTTATTTGGCTTACCATATGTTCTTACCAAGAAACCACATCCGTTTGATACAGGAACCCTGAATTATTGCTGGCAGATGAATAATACCAACGCATTTTCTGTCTATACTCCAGCAACCTCCAATATTGATGAGAATTCTGCTAGACAGGCAGTTTCCTCGGTACTTCGTTTCTTAACTCGAATGGGGATTATCAAATATAACTGCCATAGCGGATTTATAGCAAGTATCGTAGAAGAGGAAACTCTTATGCCAATAAAGACGGATGTTTCAGGTATCTATCGACCATTAAAACGTCCAGGAGATGAAGTAAAGTTTGGTGATATTTTGGCAGAGGTTGTAGATCCTATAGAAGGAGAAGTAATCTCTCAAATCATTGCTCCAAGTGATGGTATTATATTCTTTGCACATAGCAAACCGCTGGTGATTCAGAACTCAATCGTGTATAAACTAATACGTCGCTTACATGGGTAAATATTTCAAAGTTTGATCATATATAAAAGGACAATGGGGTCATGAATATAGAAAGTAAAAAACAATATGCGCTGGGACTAAAACGAGGCTTACCTATAGCTGTTGGCTATTTACCCGTTTCCTTTACATTTGGATTGACTGCAGTATCCGGAGGACTTCCTGTTTGGCTTGCCATTATCATATCGCTTACCAATGTAACAAGTGCAGGACAGTTTGCCGGAACGAATTTGATTATTGCAGGTGCTGGATACCTAGAAATTACACTAACAACATTTGTCATTAATATTAGATATATGCTAATGTCTCTTTCTATAACTCAAAAGATTGAGAATAAGACTACGCTGTTACAACGATTACTCTTTTCCTTTGGTATTACCGATGAAACTTTTACGGTTGCTTCGATGGAAGAGGGGAAACTAAGCTATCGATTTATGTTAGGGTTGATTACTGGACCAATCCTGGGTTGGACACTTGGTACCGCTTTAGGTGCCTTGATATGCTCTTCCTTACCTTTGAGCCTTTCTTTTGCGATGGGAATTGCTCTTTATGGCATGTTTATCGCAATTATTATACCTCCTGCAAGAAAGTCAAAAAAAGTAGTTGCGGTCTTAGTGTTCTCAGTAGCGATAACCTGCATTCTTCGATATGTACCGAGATTATCTGAGATATCCTCTGGCTTTCGTGTCATCATCGCAACGGTACTTTCAGCAGGGATTTGTGCCAAACTCTATCCGATTGAGGAAGGAGGTGTTGCATGAGTACAAAAGAAGCTGCGTTTGCAGTCTTTCTCATGGCATTGGTAACTTATGTAGCACGCGCTCTTCCAGTTGCAGTATTTCGTAAGGAGATTAAGTCAAATTATATCAAATCATTTTTACATTATGTACCCTTTGCTGTACTCGGGTCTTTAACCTTTCCGGAAGTGTTTTATTCTACAGGGGATATGCTAACAGCGACTGCAGGAACCGTCGTTGCAGTATTATTAGCCTTCTATCGAAGAAGTTTAGTAGTTGTTGCAGCAGGAGCAATTTTAACAGTATTCCTAACAGGATTGGTATTTTAATTGATGTTTATAGAAAATTTTGTTATAATTTTAGGATAAGAACGATTAAACCACAGTGGGAGGATACCATATGATAAAGAATCATAATAAAGCGACAAAGTTTTCTTCAGAAGAAACTTCCGTATTCTGTGAGCAGATTGCGATGCTTTTGAATAGTGGAATTCCACTGTATGAAGGCATTTATATGTTATACAGTGAGATGGAGGATGTGAATACTAAGAAGATTTTAGAACAATTAGATTCATCGATCAAAGCCAATGAAACCTTAACTAAGTCATTGAAGAATACAAAAGCGTTTCCTGATTATATGATACATATGGTACAGGTTGGTGAGACCACCGGTAAATTGGAAGAAGTAATGCATTCCTTAGCTCAGTATTACGAACGAGAAAGCAATATTAAAGCAAGTATCAAAAGTGCGATTGCATATCCAGCTATGCTGTTTGCTATGATGTCTGTGATTATTTTTGTCCTGGTATTTAAGATTCTTCCTATGTTTGAGGAAATGTTTATTGAGTTAAATGAAGAGGTTGCCTCGGCTACGAAGGATATGATGCAGGTCGGAATGACAGCAGGGAAGGTAGTTGCTATACTTACTTGTGGCGTTTTACTTCTTATGCTTTTGGCTCTGTTTTGGTATCAGACCAAGAGTGGTGAGAAGACGATAAAGCGATTCTTAACCAATTTTAGATTGACTAGGAAATTATCAGAAGCCACAGCTACTGGCAAATTCATCTCAAGTATGACCTTGATGATTTCTAGCGGTATTGAAACGCAAAAAGCTATGGAGATGGCTTATGGAGCAAGTGATCATAAGGGTGTAAAAGAAAAGATTAAACAGTGCAAGACCTTACTGGAGCAGAGCCTTCCACTGGATGAGGCTATTCATGAAAGCAAATTATTGGTAGGGATGGAGAGCAGATTAGTCACGGTAGCTGCAAAAACAGGTTCCCAGGATACTGTATTTGCTAAATTAAGTGAGCAATATAATACTAGAATTACTGCTATGTTAAGCAAGTTATCTTCCACCATTGAAACAATGTTAGTAGTTACCTTAGCAGTATTAGTTGGAGGGGTTTTAATTGCAGTTATGTTACCCCTGGTAAGTATGATCTCTTCTATTGGTTAAAACAGGATTGAAGGTTTATTACAGAAAAATCTGTGGATCGGAGGAAAGAATAGATGAAGAATCTAAAAGAAAAAAAGCGTCCTATCTTATGGAAAACAATCATAATTCCTACCACTGGTTTGTGCTGTATTTTAATTGTACTCTTCTTAGGTGTGAAACGCTTTCGTGATATTGGTAATGAACAAGAGTTGTTACTTACAGAATCCGCACTAAAGAAAGCAATTGTTCAATGCTATGCGATTGAGGGAATCTATCCAGCAGATGTAAGCTATCTGGAAGAGAACTATAACTTAACCATTGATAAAAGCAAATATAATATTTTTTATGAATGTTTTTCATCAAATATCATGCCGGAATATGGTATTTATGAGAAATGATGAGTTAACATTTGTTGTTATATGAGTGTTAGGATCTTTATATAAGGCAAGTTTAGGCTGCAGAAAGAGGTTAGGATGGAGAGAAAATATCACAAGGCTTGGATGGTAAACTTTATAAGTATTATTGTTACCTTGGGCATCTTCGGCATATCATGTCTACTTCTGGCTAACATAGGGATTCGTGTTTATAAAAATGTGGTACTAGCCAATGATAATAATTTTGAACTCCGAACCTCACTTTCTTATGTTGCTACAAAAATCCGGCAAACAGATACCGTGGGCTATCCTAAGAAGGAGCAAAAGGATGGAGTAGATGTTTTAGTCCTCGGTGAGGAAATTGAGGGTAATATGTTTGAAACTCTGATTTTTCATAAAGACGGAAGTTTGTATGAAATCTATCAAGAAGCGGGAGCAGAATATGAGCTTGATTATGGCCAGGAAACCATGGAAATAGAGAACTTTTCGGTACAATTGACCAGCACAGGGCTTGTGACATTAACTGCCATGAATCATGCTGGGGATCAAGAGAGCTTAACTGTGTCACTTCGGACAAGGAGGTAACAAGTTGAAAATTGTAAATGACAAATCACATTCCTTTCGAATGCCTATGATAGAACTTATCCTTGTGATAGGAATCTTTTCCGTTATTAGTGTCTTTATTGTACAGATGTATATGGGAACAAATAGGCTTCAACAAAAAGCAACTGATATTAGTAAAGCAACCATTCAAGCTGAAACAGTGACAGAACATATCAAACATAGTGCCTCCATTGGAGAGACAGCAAGGCTACTAAATATGGTTGCTTATGATACTTCCTCCTATAATTATTGTATCTATTATGATCATGATTGGAATCAGACATCCAGCCCATCCGATAATATTATATTGGTTAACAGTACCGTTGAAAAACAAGTAGGTGGCCGCATGGTGCTTGCTCAGATTAGAGCTTATGCTTGTTCGGATGTGGAAAGCACAAGTAATTATGAAGTTTTAATTGAACTTACCACTAAGAAGTGGGTAAATGGAAACTAGGTAGAAAGGAATGGTTATTTATATGAAGCAGAAAAATAGTTATCATATGAATATTGGCGGAGCTTCCATCTTATTAGTTTTAGCGATCTTCGCTTTGACGGTGTTTGCTGTCCTTTCCTTACGAGCTTCTTATCATGAGTTGATGATGTCAGCAAAGACGAGAGATTCTGTGCAGGCTTACTATGAAGCAGATGCCAAAGCAGAAGAATATTATATGTTAATAAATCAAACATTAATGAGTGGAGAAATTCTTAATTTAGATCGATTAAGTGAGAAATTAAGCGAGATAAATGATCTGCAGATTGATGATAGCAGCAATATAATGACCTATGTAGTTCCAACGGATTACAACATGGCTTTGCAGGTAGAGTTAAAGTTTCCAGAGAATCTATATGGATTAGCAAAAATTCAAAGCTGGAGAATGATTAATAGCGAACAAGGAGATTACGATAGTTCCAATACGGAAGAAGTATGGGATGGAATATTGGATTAATAAGGAGAAAACACATGGAATTACAT
>JAEYWQ010000172.1 GCA_023428885.1 Bacillota bacterium | reverse complement strand
CAACATAATTCGTCAAACTGAATATGATATATTATGATATCGATGTATATCAAATATATTTTATTGAAGGAGACTACTATGTTGAATCAAAAAGGGTATTTTGATGCAGTTAATGTTACAGAGGCTTATGATGGTGATGATTGCCATAAAGAATGCGAAGCGAAAGTTGTCGATGCTAAAACTTTACCTGGTGCTGAAAATTATAAGTGGCACGGTGGGGATTTTAAGATACCGAAGGTTCTTGCTGAATTTGTAGTTCAGATTGATTCGGAATCAAAGATTAGATTAAATGAACGTGCATATGAGATAAAGAGGGTAGAAAAACAGGTTTTCTTAACTCAATGCAGATATATTCCTCCAACAGATAAGGTATTTATTGAGGGATACATTAGAAAGAATATCGAATATGCTTCAAGATCATGCTCTAAAGGTTCTGCTATAGCTGGCACAATCAAAGACACAACAGTTCATGTACCATTCAAAGCTTACACTAAAGTTGACTTTAAACAATATCCGTTAATTACTCCAAACGAAACACCAGACGTTGTTAGATATTTTAGTGAAAAGAGAATGGGTAAAGAAATCAGAGAAGCAGATAGATCGAATATCGAGTTTTTCAATGAACCAGTATTTTGTGAACTTGAGTGGTCAGCAATCTTTGATGCGGATATCGATGACAAAGGAACCTATATCGATGGATTAATGAATGAAGAAGAATTCCAGGAATTCACGGATAAGTCTGTTCTATATCTTTGCATTAAGCTTCTTCAAAAACAGCAGGTTTGTTTGGATCATGAAAAGGAAGGGCCTAAGAAGAATAAACCTCTGTGGGATATGACAGCAGAGGATCAATATCAAAAAAATAAGATGCCAGGGTATACAAAAGAAGAGAAATAATTGATGAAGTAATAACAAGTGAGTCAGCAAGCTGACTCACTTGTTGCATTTGTGGATCGCAAGAGTGTGCGAAGTGGATGAAAACATGTTATTTTCAGAGTGGAAATTAATATGATTATAGTATAGAATATATTTATGACGATAACAATAGCGGTAACTAGCAAGATAAGTGGTAGCCATATTGGTATATCGGTATATGTGATTTAAGATGAGAGGATTAATAAATGTTAGATAAAGCTAAGTTTATGGAAACACTTCGATCAATTGCTGAGCTTGCAAGCGTATCAGAAAAACCTTTAACGAAAGAGGAAATTCAAGAGTATTTTGATGATATGCAATTAACTGAGGAACAGTTAACTATGGTGTTTCAATATTTGCAACAGTCCCAAAAGGATATTAATAAAGTAGATCAAGAGGAAGATCAGCAAGAAGGAATAGAGGCAGCAAAGGATGATAGTTATGATGGTGATCTCTTACATGAAAAAACTGTGACACCGAAAGCAAAAGAGTCCGCGTTTTTGAAAATGTACTTGGAGGATATTGATACCCTACCAGTTCATACCAATAGTGAAGCTCAGGCTTTATATGGGAAGTTACTTCAAGGAGATGCCAGTGTAACTCAGGAGATCATTGATTACTGGTTAGTAAAAGTAGTTGAAATTGCAAAAGATTACGCTTCCTATCCGGTTATTATGGAAGATATTATTCAAGAAGGAAATATTGGCCTGCTAAGTGGATTAAAGCAATTAATGGGAACTAAAAAAGCAACAGATGTAGAGGAATACTTAAAAGAGTCTGTACAGCAGGCTATTGAGAATTATATTGATGATGTGGTAAATGATGATGATTGGGAGAAGACGATTCTAGCTAAGACAACGTTGATTAATGAAGCAAGGAAGGCGTTAGCCGAGGAAAATGCAGAGATTCCTTCTATTGTACAGCTTGCTGAGTATACCAAATTATCTGAACAGGAAATTGAAGATATTCTTCGGTTATCCAAGGATAATAATTAATCCATGACTAAAACCATTAATCAAGGGGGTGATAGTATATGCTTAGAATTACGAGAGCTTATGTTACAGATATCTTAGATAAAAATAATCCACCGGTAGCTTTTTGTGAAGATAAGGATATCGTAATCTTTGAAACAAGAGATTGTTATGATGGAAGTGTAACTAGGGAAGATGAGCCTTATGGAGACGGTAAGGTGCACCTGGAGAATCCATCTACAGGTCCATTATTTGTTAAAGGTGCAATGCCTGGAGATGTACTAAAAGTAGAGATACTAGATATTGTCATTGCAAATCAAGGGATTATGCGCACCTCTACAACGGCAGGAGCCTTTCCTGAGGCCTATGATACAAAAATGGCACGTATTTTTCCTGTTAAGGATCAGAAGATAGACTTTGATGACAAGCTGTCGTTAGGCCTTGATCCTATGATTGGTGTGATTGGTACTGCGCCTTATGGAGAAGGAATCCTAACTGAAACTCCAGACTATCATGGAGGTAACATGGATTGTAAAAAGATTGTAAAAGGATCTACACTTTATCTACCGGTTTGTGTGGAGGGTGCATTATTATCCCTGGGTGACTTGCATGCCTTGATGGGAGATGGTGAAGTTTTAATTTGTGGACTAGAGATTCCAGGAGAAGTAACGGTTCGTGTTTCTGTAGTGAAGAATTGTTCATTACCTACACCATTTTTATTGTGTAAGGATCGAGTCATGACGATTCAGTCTGCACTAACCTTAGATGAGGCTGCAAAGTTAGCGGCTACCAAGATGTTTGAGTTTCTGACAAAGGTAATGAAGGATGATAAGGTGAATGCTGGTATGTTAATGTCATTACAATCTGATATGGCTGTTTGTCAGATCGTAGATCCAAAGAAAACAATTCGTGTGGAGCTACCACTTGAGATACTAAGTACCTATGGATATCAATTACCCTAAGTGACAAGGAAGGAAAGTATATAAAAAGGAAGGAGAATAACTATGGATTGGAATTATAGTGAAGGTCGTATCTATAGCAATAATGAACAAGGAGAGTTGATTACAGAAGCTACCTATCAAACACACAATAATGTGATTAATGTAGAGCATGTCTATGTGAATCCAAACTACCGCGGTCAGGGAATTGCAGAAAAGACTATGTTAGCTGTGGTAGATTTTATGAAAACACATAATCTAAAGGCAACTGCAAGCTGTTCATATGCCAGTGCTTGGTTTGAAAAACATAAAGAAGAATATTCTGATATGTTAGATCTGAAACAAGAGGATCAGGTGATCGCCTGTAGAGTGGATGGTAAACATTAGAGTTTCCTTTGAAGCTAGAGAAAGAAAAAAGTGTCTGCTAAGCAGACACTTTTTTCTTTTTAATATATCGAAGATAATAAATTGTAAACATGGTTGATGTGATAATCCAAGTAATTGGATAGCTGGCTAATACTGTGTGTAAACCTGGCCATGGCTTGGTGGCTGTAAAAATCCAGAGAATACGAAGCACGCAGATGCCACCGCAGGTCATAATCATTGGAATAATGGAATCTCCAATGCCTCGCAAAGTAGAAGTTAAAACTTCAATGGTAATATAGGTAATAAAGGCTGGCACCATAAAACGTGAGATGTCAATTCCAATATCAATTACCTCTACTTCATTAGAAAATAGCCTAAATAGGAGAGGACAAGCTGTGTAGAGGATAAAGCTAATAATCAAGGTACCAACAGCGGAGATAAGAAAACTGATACGAACACATCGTTTGACTCGATCAAGTCGATGTGCACCATAATTTTGACCAACAAAGGTTGCAATGCTGATTCCAAGAGCTCCTATCGTCATCCAGAACAGGGAATCAATTTTACTATATGCAGTCCATGCAGCGATTGTATCTGTGCCAAAATCGTTGATAAATGCTTGAATAATAACATTGGAAATGGCATACATACTTGACTGAAGTCCTGCTGGAAGCCCGATATAGAAGATTCGCTTTAGGATATAAGCTTCGAAATGAATCTCTTGAACTTTAAGTTGATAATTTTCTTTGGAACGAAGCAGAGCTCTCATGATTAAAACAGCACTTAATATCTGTGAAGCTATAGTAGCAAATGCAACTCCTACAATAGCTAGATGAAAGACCTTAACAAAGATCAGATCAAGTACAATATTAGTCAAACAGCTAGCAATCAGATAATAGAGTGGGCGTCTGGTGTCACCAATCGCTCTTAGAATGGACGAGCCCATATTATATAATAAAGTTGGTATGATACCTGCAAAATAGATTCTGATATAGGTGGTGGAATAGTGAAGAATCTCATCTGGGGTTCCCATAGCTTTCATAATCATTGGAGCAAATCCAATACCAATGATCATTAAAAGTAAACCTCCAGCAAGGGCTACTGAAATTGCTGTATGTACGGAGTGTCCTAATTCCTTATCTTTCTTACCACCATAGTATTGAGCAATCACAACACTAGCTCCAGAAGAAAGTCCTGTGAAGAAACCAACAAGCAGATTAATTAGTGTACCTGTTGTTCCGCCAACCGCAGCCAAAGCCTCCTTACTTACAAACTTACCAACAATAACAGCATCTGCTGTATTGTATAGTTGTTGAAAAAATGTGCCAAATAAAATCGGAAAGAAAAGGGACATTAAAGCTTTAATTATGCTGCCTTCTGTGATCTGATTAGTTTGGCTTTTTTCTGTCTTCATATGTAATGCCTCCATTAGCATGTTTTATAATAGCAATATACTATTTTACACCTGTGTTGAAAAAAGTCAACTTATCTTGACAGAAAATCTTAAGATATTAATTGTATTTTCAATTTCCATTCGACTAAGGAATATGGTATACTTACCACAGGGTTTTGGATAAGAAAAATTAATCATTTGGAGGCTGAAAAATTGAGAAAATGGCTGAAGATAAGTGTGCTTGGATTAGCACTCTTGGCATTAACAGCTTGCGGTAGTGCCCAAAAAAAAGATGAACTTGTTACCGGAGTAGTTCCAACAAAACAAGTGGAGGAGACAAGTAATAAGGAAGAGGATGATCAAAACCAGGGGGAGGACATGACTACAGAAGCAGAAGGGGATTATGCTAAGAATGTCATTATAGCTCTTGATCCTGGTCATGGAGGAGGATTTGTAGGTGCTTCTTATAGTGGCCGTAATGAAAAAGACTTAACACTTAAGATGGCAACATATGTGAAAGAGTACCTTGAAGCAAACTATACAGGAATGGAGATTTACTTAACCCGTGAGGAAGACAGTGCTTTGTCTGGTGACGTAAAAGTTGATTTGGAGATGCGTGCTCAATATGCACAGGATGTGAATGCAGATGTGTTAGTGAGCTTACACTTTAATGCATCGGAAGACCACTCACAGAAAGGCTCTATGGTTTTAGTTTCCCATCGAGAGAACGTGTCAGAAGCATCTAAAGAGTTAGGGAATTCTATCTTAGAGGAATTTGAAACACTTGGTTTGGTAAACAATGGAACTGTAACTAGAAATAGCAATGATATGTTTGATGATGCAGGTAATCCATTGGATTATTATGCGATTAATCGTCACTGTGCAGCAAGAGATATTCCTGGAATCATTGTAGAACATTGCTTCATGGATAATACTACTGACCAAGTGTATATTGATAGTGAAGAAGATTTAAGAGCTTTAGCAAAAGCAGATGCCGTAGGAATTGCTACATTTTTTGGTTTAGCTAAGAAATAGCTTTGTAGTAATCTTACTAATTAACTAATAAGGAAGAGAAAGAGACTAATTATCGTATGGAATATGAATATATCTTATTTGATTTAGATGGAACATTAACGAATCCTAAGGTTGGAATAACCAAATCGGTTGCTTATGCACTTAACCACTTTGGTATTATTGTATCGAATCTTGATGAGTTAGAAGTCTTTATTGGCCCTCCCCTGCGAGAGAGCTTTCTAACCATCTATCACTTTGATGAAACTACTGCCGAAGAAGCAGTTAGTAAGTATCGTGAGTATTTTAGTGTGACGGGTAAATTTGAGAATGAAGTGTATCCAGGAATTCCTGAACTTCTAAAGGAACTTAAGAAACAAGGGAAAAGGTTAATCGTCGCAACTTCAAAACCTACCGAGTTCTCCGTTCAAATTCTGGAGCATTTTAACTTGTTAAGTTATTTTGACTTTGTTGCAGGTAGTGAAATGGATGGAAAAAGATCGCATAAAGATGAAGTAATTCGTTATGCACTAGAAGAGAATAAGATTACTGACCTTTCCAAGGTAGTAATGATAGGGGACCGTAATTTTGATATTATAGGAGCCAGCAAGGTGGGGATTGATGCAGTTGGTGTCTTATATGGTTTTGGGGATCGTATAGAACATGAAGAGGCGAAAGCAACTTATATTGTAGAAACAGTAGAAGAACTTAGCAAGTTATTCGTATAGATAGGAGAGCTAAATTTTTATAAAATAGAGAACGAGGAGTTTTCAATAAAAACGAAGGACGGGAAAAATGAAACACTTAATTGGAGATAAAAAGTTTTATCGAATGGTACTCTTAATCACAGTACCTATTATGATACAAAATGGTATCACGAATTTCGTAAGTTTATTAGATAATATCATGATCGGTCGTATTGGAACGGAGCAAATGTCAGGGGTATCCATTGTGAATCAATTGATTTTTGTGTTTAATATCTGTATTTTTGGTGCTGTTTCTGGTCCTGGAATCTTTGGAGCACAATTTTTTGGCAGTGGTAATCATGATGGGGTAAGAAATACCTTTCGCTTTAAACTATTAATCTGTGGTGTGATTGCAACGATAGGAATTCTTTTATTCTCATTTTTTGGAGAGAATCTAATAAGTCTATATTTACATGATGAAAGTGATATAGGAGATATTAATGCTACCTTACAGTATGGACTTGATTATTTAAAGGTAATGATGATAGGTTTGATTCCCTTTGTTATATCTCAGTCCTACTCCAGCACCCTACGAGAAACGGGAGAGACAGTACTTCCGATGAAAGCAGGAATTACAGCTGTAATTGTAAATTTAATTTTTAACTATATTTTGATTTTTGGAAAATTTGGTGCACCAGAGCTTGGTGTTGTTGGTGCTGCCGTTGCTACTGTACTGTCACGTTTTGTAGAATGTTTCATTATTATTTCTTGGACTCATCGACATAGTGTAAAAAACATATTTATTCAACAGGCTTATCGAAGCTTCCGTATTCCAAAATCTTTGGTGATTAAAATATTGATTACTGGAACTCCTCTCTTAGTGAATGAAGCACTCTGGGCAGGTGGTATGGCAACGATGACACAGCGATATTCTGTTCGAGGACTTGAGGTAGTAGCAGGGTTAAATATATCGAGTACCATATCGAATGTGTTTAACATCGTGTTCATTGCAGTTGGTAGTGCAATAGCAATTATTGTTGGTCAGTTGCTTGGAGCTAACAAGATGGATGAGGCAAAAAAAACAGCAGGAAAACTTATTTTTTTCTCAGTTTCCTGCTGTATGGTGATCGGAGGTATTATGGCATTAACATCTCCGTTATTTCCACAGATTTATAATACAGGTAGTATAGTAAAGGAGTTAGCACAGAAGTTTATCTTAATCTCAGCAATTATGATGCCTTTGAATGCTTTTACTCATGCATCTTACTTTACCCTCAGGTCCGGTGGAAAAACAATCATTACTTTCTTATTTGACAGTGTATTTGTATGGGCAATCTGTATCCCTACTGCCTTTTTCTTAACCAAGGAAACTACGCTTACAATCATACCAATATTTATAATTTGCCAGAGTTTAGAATTAATCAAATGTACCATTGGGTATATTCTTGTTAAAAAGGGTGTCTGGCTAAATAATATGGTGGCTTAAAAGCACTATTTGCGATTTTTTGCTTGGTATTTGGCATTTGGGTATCGGAACAGTAAGGTTTTTAATGCTTTCCATTCAAATGGTATGAGTGGCCATAGATAGCTCTTACCTGCAAAGGATGGAGTCGTAACCACAGAGATGAGTATCAATAAGAATCCGATTCCAAATCCCCAGATGCGTAGAAAACCAGTTAATATTACTAAAAGATAACGATATAGACGTATGGCTTGTCCGAATTCTTGGGATGAGATACTTAAGGTTGCTAACATGGTGATGGCTCCGAAGAATACAGCTTCTGGAGTCGCCCATTTTAGTTCCATCGCCACATCGCCAACTATAATACCTCCGATGAGACCGAGAGAATTGGACAGTCCACTGGAAGCATTCATAGAGGAGTATTTAAAAATATCCAAGCTTAACTCAACCAACATTACATAGGCAAATAGTTTCATGGGATTTAGTGAATTATCGGAAACCAGTTTAAAGCCCAGAGGTAATTCCATGGAATACATACCAAAAAGTAGAAAGACCGGTAAGAGGAACAGGCTGATTAAGATACAAACAAAACGCAATAAACGAAGATAGTTACCAACGGTAGGATTCTGATAGTAATCCTCTGGATTTTGAGTAAATTGCAACAAGGTGCATGGGAATACCATGGCACAAGGAAAATTATCCACAATGAGAAGGATATATCCTTCAAGTAAGAAGCTACAAGCCACATCTGGTCGTTCTGTATAACGAATCTGCGGGAGTGGATTCCACCATCTTTTTTTCACAATCAGTTCTTCTAAACTCTTAGGCCCCATGGTTAATGCAGGTATCATTACATTGTCTAGCTTTTGTTTTAATTCAGTCAATAGATTGTTGTCTATACTGCCTTCCACATAGGCAATAGCAATGTCTGTTTTGGATTCTGAACCAACGGATTTTCTCTCAAAACTTAGCTTAGGATTTCTTATTCTACGTCGTATTAAGGCAGTATTAGAAGAGAGAGTTTCTATAAATCCATCCTTCGCCCCACGGGATGCTTTTTCTGTATCAGGTTCTTCAATACTACGAGCAGGATACTTTCGTGTATCTAATAGAACAGCAGCTGGAAAGCCATCAACGAAAATTGCAGAGGGACCACTTAAGATATTCTTGATTATTTTATCCCAGTCATTGCATAATTCTGTTTGAACATACCCAATCTTAGATTCCATGAATAACTGAAGGTTGCTAATCTTTGCATCCATAGTATAAGTGGGGTCTTGAAGGTTTGTTACAATTTGTTGCAGTAATGTATTATCACATAAACCATTTATTCCAATCCAATATGCCTTGGTATCTTGAAAATAAAAAGTTCGTGTAACAATATCATAACTTTTCCCCACTGGGAAGATTTCATTAAGTTTATTGATGTTATCGACTAATTTTTCTGATACTTGCATCGTTCTACCTCGAATCCTCATCATATTCAAAGATTAGTTTAAGGTAAAGTGATTTGATTTATTCAGACAACAAGAAAAGTTTATTGACGCTAATATAGTTGTATGATAATATTAAGTAAATTTATCCAATTATTTGTCTGTTTGTAACATGAGTTGAAAACATAAGGGTCTGGGGAGATGCTAAGGATGACGCATGTAAAGAAAATATTTTCAACTATTCTAGATAGAAAAGGCGTATATTCAGAAAGAGCAAAATATAATGCTATTTTTTATGTATGTAATTTTTTAAACATAATACATACTGCAATTTTTATGATTCTTGACATTCATACTCTGGCAGCAGCTAATCTAATCTCTATGACCACACTTCTTGTCATGAAGAAATTGATTAGAAGAGATCGATTTTTTGCCTGTATGATGATTACCTATATGAATATCTATATCTATCATATTACAGTGAGTATATGGATCGGCTGGAATTTTGGCTTTACATACTATGTCTTTGGTTTAATACCTGTTGTTTTTTATTTAAATCATTCGAATCCAACTTCTTCTAAAAATCATAAAGTGCCAATTATTATTGGATTGGTTTCTTTGATAGTTTTCTTAGCGGCTAGGTATCTTTCTTCCATCAATGGTCCGATTCATCCAATCACTTCTGTCGTAGCTATCAACACGATATTTACAATCAATAGTATTATATGCTATCTTATCTTAATGCTGTTCTGTACTCTATATATTTTAGAGACAAGAGGAAGTTTACGATGCTTGGAAGAACATAATTATCAGTTAAAGCATCTGGCAGATTGTGATCCATTAACATCTTTGTTTAATCGTAGAAGTATGATGGATTATATTTTGATTGCCTATGATAATTTTAAAGCTGGTAATTCGGATTACTGTATTATTCTCTGTGATATTGATGATTTTAAGCAAACGAATGATACTTATGGCCATGACTGTGGCGACATGGTACTAATACAGTGCGCTAAGCTTTTAAGGGAAAGCCTTGGGGAAGATAGTAAGATATGTAGATGGGGCGGAGAGGAACTATTAATGTTGGTACCTTGGAACTTAAATTACTGTATTGAACAAATTGAACATCTAAGAAAGAAACTTGAGAATTTTGAATTTCTATATCAACAACAGAGTGTACAAATTACTATGACCTTCGGAATTAAAGCATTTGAAAGCAACTTATCGGTGCATGAAGTAATTCAATTAGCAGATCATAATTTGTACGAAGGTAAGAAGGTCGGTAAGAACTGTGTCATTGCTGAATAAAGGAAGAAAATGGTTTAACCTTTAGTTAAATATAAGTGAAAAAGCACTAAGATAATTGCAGTGAACCCCTAAGGTTAGACAAACTAATCTTAGGGGTTCACATAATTTTCATAGTTCTTTTTGAATTTAATCCTAATTATTATGATAAAAACTCATATTGTGACATATAAAGCTGATAATACATGCCTTTAAGACTCATCAATTCATCATGGTTGCCAAGTTCTTGAATCTGACCATCATCTACATACATAATCTTAGTTGCGTTCTTGATAGTCGATAATCGGTGAGCAATGATAAAGGAGGTTCTTCCTTTTAATAGTTTTGAAAGACCTTCTTGCAATAATATTTCAGTCTCGGTATCAATACTAGATGTAGCTTCATCTAAGATTAAGATTTTAGGATTAGCTAGGAGAGCACGGGCAAAGGAGATAAGCTGACGTTGTCCAGAAGACAAGCGACTACCTCGTTCATTTACTGCAGTGTCATACCCATTCTCCAGATTCATGATAAAGTCATGGGCACAAACTGTTTTCGCTGCTGTAATAACATCTTCATTCGTAGCTTCCATATTTCCATAACGAATGTTATCCATAATAGTTCCAGAGAAGATAAAACTATCTTGTAACATAACACCCATCTGTTTACGCAAAGAAGCGATGGTTACAGAATTAATATCAATTCCATCGATTAATAACTCACCAGAGTCTAAATTATAGAAGCGGCTGATTAGATTGATAATGGTTGATTTTCCAGCACCGGTTGGACCGACGATTGCATAGGTTTCACCAGGATTTACATGGAAACTAACACCCTTTAAGATCGGAATGTTATCTTCATAACTAAAGCATACATCTTTGAATTTAATATCACCAACGATAGGAGGCATCTCGCTTGCATCCTCACGATCTGTAACTAATACTGCTTCATCAATGGTTTCAAAGATACGTTCTAAGTAAGACATTGCAGTTAATAAGGAGTTATAAAAACTTGCGAGAGTATTAATTGGAGCCCAAAAACGGCCAATGTAACCTGTAAACGCAATTAATACACCAGTTGTAATTCCAGCCACACCATCAGTGATCCATTGTACACCTAGGATATAGATGGCTGAGGTTGTTAAGGTTGCGATATTATCGATGGCGGGCCATAGCATGAAGTTATATTTAACAGCATTCATCCAGGCTTTGCTATAGTTTTGACTTAAGTTATTAAAAATCTGAATGTTTTCACGTTCACGAACAAAACTTTGAGTAACGCGAATTCCATTGATACTTTCAGCAATGTATGCATTTAAATTAGAAGACTTATTACTCTGTATCTGCCAAGCAACCCTTTGACGAGTTTTGATAAAGAAGATTAATCCCATAAGGATAGGTAAACCAATCAAACAGATGATTGTTAAGCGTAGATTGATGGAAAGCATAAAGCCTACGATAAAGAATAAGCTGAATAAATCTGTGATGGTATTCACAATACCATTACTCAACAAATCACTTAAGCTATTCACGTAATTTACTACACGCACTTGTATCTTACCATGTGGACGATTGTCATAGTAACTAAACGGTAGCTTTTGAAGATGAG
>JAEYWQ010000106.1 GCA_023428885.1 Bacillota bacterium | reverse complement strand
AACGACCTGATAAAGAAGCGCTTTATATGATACCGTACTGACGGGTAGAGGATACTTACCCTGAAGACGTAATTAAAAGCATAGGTGTAAGTGGCTTCTATTAAGGTTCATCTTAATAGGAGTCTTTTTGTTTGATATGAAATTCTGTAGAAGTTCACATGAAACAAAAGGTACTGCGTACTAAGATACACAATCTAATATGGAAAATTGGAGGTTATTGTGGAAACTAGAATTGCGCTCATAGGGATTATAGTTGAGGAAATTACAGCATCAAAGGAAGTTAATCAAATTTTACATGATTATGGTGAATACATTATTGGAAGAATGGGATTACCATATAAAGAGAAGAACGTCAGTATTATTAGTATTGTAATTGATGCAGATAATAATGTCATCAGTTCCCTATCAGGGAAATTGGGGATGGTTAAAGGTATTAGCGTCAAGACAATGTATTCAAAATCTGGGAAATAGGATGGCAAGGGAATATGAAAAGATGGCTGGTATTACTATGTACCTTACTAATGGGAGTTACAACACTAACTAGTTGTGCAAAGAAAGAAACGATAGAAGATAAAATAACGGTGAAGGTGGCAGCCTTGAAAGGGCCTACAGCAATGGGCTTAGTGCAGATGATGGATCAAAGCGATCAAGGACTGACTGCGAGTACATATGAATTAACAATCGCTGGTACGGCTGATGAAATTACAGCTGGTATTATGAAAGGTGATTATCCAATTGCAACAATTCCATGTAATTTAGCAGCTGTGCTATATGCTAAAAGCCAAGGAGCAATACAGGTTGCGGGTATTAATACCTTAAGTGTTCTTTATATTGTTGAAACTGGTGAATCGATTCAAAGTATAGCAGATCTTAAGGGTAAAACCATCTACTCAACAGGAAAAGGAACTACTCCAGAGTTTACGTTAAATTATCTGCTAGAAGCCAATGGAATTAATCCAAATGAGGATGTAACCATAGAGTACAAATCAGAGGCTACTGAAGTTGCAGCTTTGTTAAGTGAATCCAACGATGCAGTTGCTTTACTTCCACAACCTTATGTAACTACAGTTTTGACAACCAATGATAAGGTTCGTATAGCACTTGACCTTGGAAAAGAGTGGGAGGCAGTAAGCGAGAATGAAAGTTCCATCGTTACTGGTGTTGTGGTTGTAAATAAGGACTTCCGTGAAGAACATCAAGAGCTAGTAGATGAATTCTTAAAGGAATATCAAGCAAGTATTACATATACCAATGAAGAATTAGATGGAGCTTCTACCTTAATTGAGAAGTATGATATTATAAAAAAGGGAGTTGCTATGAAAGCAATCCCATACTGTAATATTGTTTTGATTCAGGGCGAAGTGATGAAGACGAAAATTAGTGGTTATCTTCAGGTATTATATGATCAAAAACCGGAGTCTGTTGGTGGAACTATGCCGGATGATGGCTTTTATTATGAATAATCGATAAAGTGACAAGGGGACGGGGGAACGACGCCTATAATGTGTCGTTCCCCCGTCCCCTTGTCACACTATTCAATGGCTAATCCTTCATTGTCTCAAGTAAGGAAGCTTTAATAATATCAAATGGTGCCGGACCACTATCAAGAATGAATTGATGGAATTCTTTAATATTAAAGTCGTCTTTGTAATAATTTTTTGCCAATTCTCTTAAATGTATGATTTCCAAATATCCAATGGAGTATGGAAGGTAAATTCCAGGCTCTGCAAGGATGCTATAATAGATATTTTCTGCTTCTTCTTCTGACTGTACATAATTCATCCAAAAGTTAACGGTTTCTTCTTTGGTCCATCCATCATAATGAATCCCGATGTCGGTTAAGGAATAGAGACAATGAACCGCAATCATGTTAGCCTGTAAAAATCTCGATAAATTTTTATTAATATTGGCAAGTTCGTAGGAGTAACACTCTACGTAGGTAGCCCAACCTTCGTCATAACCTGTGACATCAAGAACAGAGCGAATTGGGTGACGATTTAACTGACGGAAGTATACATTCTGATAGAGATGCCCTGGATATCCTTCATGTGCTACGGTTGGAAATATTTTCGTCATGTCATAAGTTGGTAGATTGTTTATGTAGATATAATTACTGTTATATTCATCAATTGGGGGATTGATGTACATTGCTGGGCTTAAGTGGTTTTGTAAGGATTCATGGACATATTTCACAGAATAATCAACGGATTCTATGGTTGGAAAATCCTCTTTCATAGCGACAATTAAGTATTCCAGTATCTCATTTGGATCATCACTAGGAAACTTCATTGCTTGATACTGAGAATACAGGGTAGAGTCTTGAACGCTAAGATTCGTTAAGATAGCGAAACTTTGGTTGAGGGCTGATTTAAGAGAAGCTTTCATCTCTGGAATTGTCTTAGAAGATCCTGTACTTGCTTGCACCTTCTTTTGATAGTATTCCTTTCCACCCACAAACCCACATAAACCGATTTTATTTGTAGATGTATTCTTTAAGTGGGTTAACGTGTCGATTAAAGATTCATAGGCTGGAATAACTGATTTCATGACTGCAGAATAATTTTGTTCTTTTAACAAGGTTTGCTCATCTGCTGTAAGACCAGGGAAGGAAGCAAGTTTTTCGTTAAAGTAGGTAATGAGGAAGTTATTCTCTGGATCATTGATGAAGTCTTTACATTGTTGAATAATTGCATCTGCAATTTCATTGGACATAAAGTAACCATGTTCCGACTTTTCAACCTGGAATTCGCAGATTTGCTTAAAGTAATCATCAACACAATCTAAGAGTTCTATGTAGTTGTTAATATCCGATTTTTGATAAAAGGCGTATTCCGCAAGAAGAATCGGAAGTTGTGCCTGTAACCCTGTTGTAGGACCTAGTAGCTCGAAAAAGTAAAGATTAGAGCCTAAGTCCAAGGTGTTTTCTAAGGAATTCTTTAAGATTAAGTAATTGGTTTGATTCTCACTGGAGAGTTGCTCTAGATCGAATTCTTGTAATGTTTTTAAAGCATTTTCTGCATCGACTAAATCCTTCCTCATTTGTTTCACTGAGTAATTGCCCAAGGTTGTGTTGAAATCTTTGATTCCGTAGTTTTCTGGATGTGCAAGTAGAAAATGCAGAGAAAGAGAATCAGAAGTTACTTCATCTACAAAAATTTCGTTTAAAAAGTCATTAAACCTCTCCTGTTGTGTCTTTTTCGAACCACATGCAGGCAAAGAAATGAGGACAACAACAATGAGTAAAAGGGCTAGAATACGTTTGATACGCCTCATATTAACCTCCTAAGTGCCACATGACATTAGCATATATTCTATTGTATGAGGAGATTCGTGTATTCAGTACCTTGAGAAAATCAGGGTAATTTTCAAGTAAATAAGCAATCACCTATTAAGCTTTTATACATATGAACCGAAATAGTGTATAGTAAAAAGTCTTTTAAATTGAATAAAGTGAGAGTGAAATCTATGAATATGAATGGGATTTATGCGCAGGAGGCTAGATCAAGCACAAGAGTTGATTCAAGCTCTGCAAAAAATGGTTCATCCTCGGAATATAAGGTAGGACAGGAATTAGAAGGCATAATCTTAAAAGTTTCAGATCAGATTTCCATTGACTTTAGTGGGAAACAGGTGAATGTTTCTCAAGCAACTATACCAGATGCCAAGGAAGGCGAAATAAGAAAATTTCAGATAACGGAGATATCGAATAGAGGTATTGTACTAAAGGAAGTTGGAAGTACAAAGAAACAACAAGATGCATCTGGTGGAAATGGCATTGTATTTACTCAGACAGAGGTAGATGCAAGCGCTGTTCTTACCACACAAGACAAGAATGCGGAAGAAGACGAAAGTAAATTAGAAGACCTTAGCTCTAAGATGACAGCTAAGAATTACATGGATATTCAGGAAGAAGGGATATCGCTTGAATCTTATGAGTTAGACCTATTAAAAAGAGCATTAGAACGTGTAAAAGTACAGCGAAGTATAAAAGAAGAGAATATCAAAGAGATCGGTGAAAAGATTAATCTTGAGGTGGAGCAGGCAAGGCAGATTGCAATGGGATATCTTCCAGACAGTGGTATGGCTAAAACCATAGCCAATGCCCTGGTGAGGGCAGATTTGCCAGTAACTCAGGAGAATATAGAAAAAATTGCAAATGCCATGCAATTATCCACGGTAGCAACTCAGTTAGGGAATGCCTCAGCTGCCTACTTGATTAAGAATGAGCTGGAACCTACGATTGCAAATGTCTATAAAGCAGTCCATGCTGGAACAACAAATCCTGTGATTAACAAGGAGTCTGGATTTAACGATATTAAAGAGTTTGTTAGTCAGATGATAGCAGAAGCTGAATTTCCAGATACGCAAGCTGCAATGAATGAAGCCAATTGGCTCTTTCAATCAGATCTTAATATTACTAAGGAGAATATCCAATATAAGTTAGAGTTAGATTCTTTAACAGATAAGTTTTCCATGGACGAAGTAGCTATGCAGGCAGCTCAAAGTATTGCTAATGGTCAAAAAGCAGAGGATGCACTCTTGCTCCTTCATTCTAAGATTAAGTTAGAAGAAGCAAGACTTAAGTTATCCTATGATGCTTCGGGAAATATGGCGAATAAGGGAATAGAAGTGGATACCCAAGGAATGTCAGAACAAGTAGAAACTTTAAAACAGCTAGAGAAAGAGTTCTATAAAGCGTATCTTGGAGAGACTACAGAAAATGTTAATGATAAGATTGATATTATAGAACAGACAGTTGCTACAGTTGATAGCTTAAAGCAAGCCAGTACCAATGTGTTGGGAGAAACTTATAAACAACGCCATCAGCTTAGTTTAGTCCAGTTAAATGATATCGCCATCGCAGAAAAAGACAAATATCAGCAGGCAGAAAAGTCCTATGAAGCACTGATGACTGCACCTAGAAGAGATATGGGAGATTCCATTCAAAAAGCATTCCAGAATGTTGACTCTCATCTGGAGCAATTAGGATTAGAGCCTACCGATGCAAACCAAAGAGCAGTCCGTATCTTAGCATATAATCAGATTGAACTTAGCACACAGAATATTACCTCAATGAAGGCTTATGATGCTAAAGTTAATAATCTCCTACAGAATATGACACCATCGGTTACCACTGCTATGGTAAAAGACGGAATTAATCCTTTATATCTTACAATTGATGAATTAAGTCAGATTACTAAAAACTATCAGGATATTCTTGGTACTTCTAAGGAAGCGAAATTCAGTGAATATCTTGTGGATTTAGAAGCGAACGGTGAGATTACCAAGGAACAAAGGGATGCATACGTAGGAATCTATCGCTTACTGCATCAGGTGGAAGCGTCCGACGGTGCAGCTGTGGGAGCTGTTGTCAAGGCAGGCAAAGAGATGACGCTGAATTCATTACTTACAGAAGTTAGATCTAGCAAGCGTAACAATCTAAATCTCTTAGTAAATGATGAACAAGGTACAACAGAAGGTAAAGGCGGTTATTCTAATTCTATTACAGCAAGCATTGACGACTATTTCGCTGAGATGAGCAGCTATCAGCAATCCCTTGTGGCTTCTGTGTTGCAAGGCTTAGATGGAGCATTACTTCAGCTGGTGGATCAAAAGTACCCAGACCAGATCTATGACCTTCCTCTCGAGCAGCTACAGCAAGAGCTAATGGAGCTTTCGGATGATAAAGACCAAGGCCAGATTAGTAGAAAACTAGAGATGCTTCAAGAGTTATCAAAGGATGGAAGTAATGGATTTAAGTTTCTTGAAAGTTTTCAGTTACCAAACAGCATTCAAAATATTGTTGCAGTTAAGAGCATGTTGGAGTTAAGCCCTGACATATACAACAAGGCTGATAAGATCCTATCAAGTAGTGATTCTTTGCATATGTATTCAGAAGAACTGGTGGCTGACTTAGAAAACAGCAGTGAATTCCAAAAAAACTATGAAAACATGCAAACAGATCTGATTCATCAGCTTAAGGAGAAGGTATTCGCCATGTCAGATCAAGAAACGACGGCGACGATGGTAAATGACATCAATGCAATGTGCGATATATTATCCTTAAACCGACACTTACAAAGCAAGGAATTTTACAACATACCATTAAAATCAAAGGATACCATTATTAATGTTAATCTAACCGTAGTTCATAACACAGAGCAAAAAGGAAAGCTGAGAATCAGTTTTCCAATAGATCATTTAGGAACAGTATCTGTGGAAGCCGCCATAGATCAAGGACAGATTAAGTGCTTGATTACCAGTGATAGCATGATAGCTTTAGATCAGTTAAAAGCTGGTGCGCGAAACTTAGCGGAAGGCATGAAGGGGCTGGGGTTTGATTTGACACAGCAACATTATAGTTATGAGAAACGTAGTCAGGAACAATTCATTTATGCTAGTGGGAATATATATAAAGATGCTGTAAAGCAACAGGATAAGGTCGAACATAATACTACAAGCAGAACAAATACTGATGAGCTGTATCAGATTGCAAAACAATTGATCACCCACTTATCTAACATGGTATAGAGGTTTGCCAGGAAGACATATGGCTGGTTAGTATATAGAGAAAGGAAAACAAATTATATGAGAATTAATCATAATATATCTGCCCTGAAAGGAAACAATCAGTTAAAGATCACTAACAATGCATTAGATAAAAGCCTAGAGAAGTTATCCTCAGGCTATCGAATCAACCGAGCAGCAGATGATGCAGCAGGTATGGCAATTTCTCGTAAGATGAAGACTCAGATTGAAGGCTTAGAGCAGGCTTCTCGTAATGCTTCCGATGGTATCTCAGTAATCCAAACAGCGGAAGGAGCACTCAATGAGGTTGGTGCTATGTTACAAAGAATGAGAGAATTGGCAGTTCAAGCATCCAATGGTACCTACACTCCAGAGGATCGTTTAGCAATTCAAGAAGAAATTAACGAGCTAAATCACGAAATAAATCGTATATCAACGGATACGGAGTTCAATACGAAAGTGCTATTAGACGGTACGATCGACAATCAAACTTACTCCAATTCTAGTATGGTTAAGATGATTTCTATGTCAGATAATGTAATTCCGACGGACTATAATATGACGATTGTTCAGGATGCAAGACAGGCGGTTATCACAGGCTTACAGATTACTAATCCAGATGATGTCATACCAGCAGGAGCAGAGGGCATCATTAATATCAATGGTGTAGAAGTTAAAATCAGTGAGGGTGATACCTTGGCTAAGGTCTTTGAAAATCTTAGAACTAAGTGCGATAGCATGAATATCAAGGTATTTGCAGGACAAGCTGGTGGAACGGATCCTGAGTTTGCAGGCTACGAGCAGGTAGAGCTTGGAAGTGGAGATATTGTAATAATGTCAGAGGTTTATGGTTCGGGACAGAGCATCGAAATTCACTGTGATAATCAAAAGCTATGTGATTATCTTGGAATCTCTTATGATGGTGTGAAAGCATCAGGTGTGGATGCCATTGCTCAGTTAGGAGAAGGTTTCTCTTATACCGCAACAGCTTCTGCAAAAGGAAATATCGTAACAGTTACCGATGGCGACGGATTTGAGGTAAAGTTTCAAGTAACTCCTGGTGCAGCTGAAACTTCCTTTACGGATACTTTAATTGATGGTACAGAAGGTAGTGTCAATGGTGGAAGCGACGCTGAGGTGCGTATTACCGTATTGGATGCTGGTCCTATGGATCTTCAGTTGGGAGCAAACGAAGGCCAGACCATGCTTGTTAGAATCCCTAGAGTGGATGCCATTACCCTTGGAACTAATATGGCCAATGTATGTACTCAAGCAGGTGCACAAAATGCTATTACAATTTTTGATGAGGCAGTAACTATGGTTACAGGGATCAGAGCGAAGTTGGGTGCTTATCAGAATCGTTTAGATCATGCCATTGCCAACTTGGATGTTGGAGCAGAAAACATAACAGAAGCTTTATCTCGTATCGAGGATGTTGATATGGCAAAAGAGATGTCCACCTTTACACAAAAGAATGTATTGGCACAGGCAGGAACTGCAATGCTTGCACAGGCAAATGAACGACCACAGACAATTTTATCCTTATTACAAGGCTAATCATATACGGCATCCGTCGTATTGCTGCAGTATTCGACTTGCCAGCAAGTTGAATACGTAGAAAGGGGTTAAAATGATAAAAGAAAGACTGCAAGAATTTACAGCACGAATTACGCAAGCAAATCGAAGCGAACTAATCGTAATTATGTACGATATGGTGAAAGCTGATATAGAATATGCAAAAGAACTATTTTCTCTTGGTGATATTACGGGGTTTGAAAAAGAGTGCCGTCATGCGCAAAAAATTATGCATGAGTTAATGTCTACCTTAGACTACCGTTACTCGATTTCTTATGACTTATTAAGTTTGTATTCCTTTAGCAATAAGCGTTTGATTGCCGCTTATATGAAGAAGGACAGCAAATACCTAGATGGGGTAGATACTGTGATTGATAACTTAAAAGAAGGATTTGTAGCTGTAAGTCAGCAAGACGTATCCGAGCCTTTGATGAAGAATACACAGCAGATCTATGCTGGATTAACCTATGGCAGAAAGTCATTAAATGAATCAGCACTTGCCTTTAATGACGCTAATAGAGGATTTATGGCATAAATATAAGCCAAAGGCACAAATATTCCATGATTGTAACATAACTATAATACCCCATATAACCTGCAATTATAATATAACCTGCAGTTATATGGGGTATTATGTAAATGTATATTGACAGTTTTACCCTGATAGACTATACTACAATCAATTAAATAAAATTAGATATAAACCGATGAGCAAGAGAAGTAGGTAGAGGAAAGCTTTACAGAGAGCCGTGGATGGTGTGATACGGTAAGCTGGAATTTAGTGAATGGACTTGTGAGGGTGGCTTGAAACCGCAAGGGAGTAGACGTCAACGGGGACCCTAACCGTTATCAGCAGGGTGTATATGATTGTATACAAGTAGAGTGGGTGCTTATTAGCATCAATTTGGGTGGTATCGCAGAAGTTTAAGCTTTTGTCCCTTGTTAGGGGCAAAGGCTTTTTTTAGTTCATAGGAAATTCTTTTGAATTTCCTATGAACTAAAAAGGCACTACGTGCCAAGATGCACACCTCGCGGAGAGGAATGTGTTGCTTCGCAACCCGCTCGGGCGCAAAAGTGTCTGCAGGCAGACACTTTGTTTCGTTCCAAGAAGACGCTATGTTGTTAAAAAGGAGGATAATATTATGGTTTTTCCTAGTTATGAAGCAGTTATGGCATATGAAGAAGAGTATCAATTGATTCCGGTATGCAAAGAGATTTATGCAGATGTTGTAACACCAATCACTTTACTTCGCAAATTAGCACAAGTAGATCAGAATTACTATTTGCTAGAGAGCGTTGAGGGTTTAGAGCGATGGG
>JAEYWQ010000099.1 GCA_023428885.1 Bacillota bacterium | reverse complement strand
GTAAGAGATGAACTTCAAGAAGAGAAAAGCTATCTTGAGATGGAAAGAGATGAGCTTCAGGAAGAGAAAAATAGTCTTCAGAAGGAAAGAGATGGACTTCGGATAGAGAAAAATCATCTTGAGGAAGAAAGAGATAAACTTCAACAAGAGAAAGAACATCTTGAGACGGAAAGAGCTGGACTTCAGGAAGAGAAGAATTACCTTGAGATGGAAAGGGATGAAATCCAAAAAGAAAGAGATCTCTTAAAAGCAAAGATAGATGAACTTGAGGAGGTAACAATTCATCTAGAATTAGAAAAAGATGAACTCATATATGAGAAAAATCAACTGATGAATGAGAAAAATCATCTCGAGAAAGACAAATATGTTATTGTGAATGATTTAGATAAGGCTAAAGAGCAAAATCATAGTTTATTGAGTTTACTTGAGGAAGAGAAAGCCAAAAATATGAGTTTGCTAAGTTTATTCAATGAAGAGCAGTCAAAAAATCAGAGTTTACTAAGTTTATTCGAAGAAGAACAGTTGAATAATCAAAGCTTACTAAGCCGATTAGATGAAGAGCAGTCAAAAAATCAAGGCTTTGTTAGTTCAATTGAAGATGAGAAAGCAAAGAATCAAATGTTATTAAGTTTATTAGAGGAAGAAAAAGCCAAAACTCAAGAGTTTATAAGTTCGATAGAAGAAGAGAAAGAAAAAAATCGCGGTTTGCAGACTTCAATCGAAGAATCAAGACTAGATATCATCAGCTAGAGTACGAAAAAGATCTATCTGATTCAGAGTTTCTCAAAAAAATGCAAGAATTCGAGGCAATTTCTAGTTTATATGAGGAAGAAAAAGCAGCTCATCAATCTTCAATGAGTAAAATAGGTATACTTTCTGAGGAGCATGTTCAATTGATACTTGAGAAAGAAAAGCTTCGATCTAATTATAAAGAACTTGAACTTCAACGAAATAATATACAAGTAGAAAGTGATGATCTAAGAAAGCAATATGAGAATTCTAAAAGGAATTTAGAGGAACTAAAAAACAAACTAAATGAACTAGAAAATCTCATGGAACACTCAGATGTGGAAATAAAAGAAGAAACACGAAAGAGGGAACTTGTGATGGAAGAAAATCAAATGCTACAAGGAGAAATGGAAGGACTTCAGAAGCAAGCAAAAGAGGCATTACAATTATTAGAAGCTCAATTGGATGAAAAGAATTCAAAAATTGACGAATTGGAAACGCAACTCATTGAATTAATGATTGAACTTGAAGGGTAAGAGAGATATCACATTCATCTAATAAATTCGAGTCTGAGGGTAGGTGTTCCTACTGTCAGGCTCCTTTTGCAGATACAGAGTTGTATCGATTTTGCCATTGATATATGCTATAATTCGAAGAAACACTTTTGTAATTACATAGGAAGGAGCATCTGAATGAAAAAACTGACCATTCTTGTAGATATGGATGATACTATAGAGCATCTTTTAGACGCCTGGGTCGGCTGGGTGAACAAAAAATATGGGAGAAATGTTAAGTCCGAAGATGTGACCACATGGGATGTATCGAAAGCTTTTGAAGGATTAACGAAAAATCAAGTGTATGAAGTTCTGAATGATTCTGATTTCTGGCAGACTGTTGAACCAGTTTCAGGAGCTTCGGAAGTATTGCAGAGATTTATTGAAAAGGGGCACAAGGTATACATTGTAACAGCTACGACTTATGAATCTGTTCAAGCCAAGATGGATAAGCTTCTGTTTCGATATTTTCCTTTTTTGTCCTGGAATGACGTTATTATCACAAGCCATAAGCAAATGATTAAAGGTGATGTACTCATTGATGATGGTATTCATAATCTCGTGGGTGGCGAATATCATAAAATTTTGGTTGATGCGCCATATAACAGATATTATGATGCCGAGGCCAATGGTATGGTACGTGTTTACAACTGGAATGAAATCGAAGAAGTCGTAAATCAGCTTGCACTATAAGTACTTAAAGATATGTTAAAAAAGTACATAGATTATAACTTGTAGAATAAAGAGTAAAAGTTATAGCCCTCCTATATCAGTAAAGCTATAACTTTCTTTGTTATTCAGCTAGTCTTTGAGGGCTTATAATGTCAACTCCTCAGAGTCACAAGGGGAGGATTTCGTTTCACTGTTGCGTCCTCACTAAGTAGGTCAAATTGATAAATTATATTATCTAGTAAAAAATTGATCTCCAAATAAGGATAAATGTGATAAAATGAATTCATGATGGGGGAGCTATCATGAGCTCAATACAGTATGATGGAGGAAGTTTCTTGAAGGTTATCATATCGCCGGCTAAAAAGATGAAGATCAATACAGAGTTAGAGATCAAACAGATGCCGTGCTTCTTAGAAAAGACAGAAATACTAAAGAATTATTTGAAGAGTCTTAGTTACACTGAGGCAAAGCAGATTTGGAAATGTAATGATGAGATTGCTACAACAAATTATGAGAACATTGCAAGGATGAGTTTAAATAAGGGACTTACCCCAGCAATCTTAGCCTATGAAGGAATTCAATATCAGTATATGGCTCCTTCGGTGTTTGATAATGGACAACTTGATTATATCGAGAAAAATCTCTATATTTTATCAGGCTTCTATGGGATGTTAAGAGCATTTGACGGAATCGTACCATATAGATTAGAGATGCAAGCTAAAGTCAGAGTTGCAGGTTATGAGAATTTATATGATTTTTGGGGGGATGCTTTATATGAACAGCTTTATCGAGATACGGATATCGTATTGAATTTGGCATCCAAAGAATATAGCAAATGCATCGAACATTATCTTACACCACATAAACAACTCATAACCTGTACCTTTGGTGAGTATGTAGCAGGTAAATTAACTACCAAAGGGACCTATGCTAAAATGGCTAGAGGAGAAATGGTTCGCTTTATGGCTGAGCGTAAGATAGAAAGTGTAGAAGAAATAAAAGAATTTAATCTACATGGATATCAGTACTGTAAAGAAGAGTCAAGCGATAATAATATTGTATTTATTAAGCAAAAAGGAGGTAAGTAGAAATGTTAGATATAGGAAGTAAAGCTCCAGAATTCACATTATTAAATCAAGATGGAAATGAGCTATCCCTAACAGAGTTTAGAGGTAAGAAGGTTGTATTGTATTTTTATCCAAAAGATGATACCTCAGGATGTACCAAGCAAGCATGCAGTTTTTCAGATTTGTATCCAGATTTCATGGAACATGGTGCGGTAGTATTAGGAGTAAGCAAGGATTCAGTAGCCTCACATAAAAAGTTTGCGATTAAATATAATCTACAATTTACCCTATTAGCGGATCCTGAGTTAAAGGTAATACAGGCGTATGATGTATGGAAAGAAAAGACGATGTACGGGAAAAAGCACATGGGTGTGGAAAGAAGCACATATCTGATTGATGAAGAAGGGAAAATTGTAAAGGCATTTTCTAAGGTTAAAGCCGCGGAAAATGCTGAGGATATGCTAAAATTGTTGTAGATAAACGAATGAGCTTATAGTGTCATTGAATTTAGGTCTGTGAGCAAGTCGCAGGCGTGTAGGTTAGTGAAAATAAAAATCGATTTTCACATCCTGTGAGCAAGTCGCAGAAGTGTGGGTTAGTGTGAAAGAAAAATCGATTTTCACACCGTTTCAGAAAGGTATGGTAATAAATATGGAAAAGTACAAGGTGAAGATAACAGATATTAGAAAAGAAGCGGAGGGAATATGGACTTTCGAGCTTGAAAAACCAGATCATCTGGTATGGGAGGAAGGGGCTCATACTCATATTGGACTCGCTGGATTTGATGAAGGTGAAGTGCCGAATAAAAGTTTAGTTCGCCATATGTCTATTATGACTCTAGCAGATGAGGGTAGAGTTGGTTTTACGACCAGAGTACCTAGCAGCTCTTCTGAATTTAAAGAAAAAGCATCGAAATTAAAGATAGGAGATGAGGTCACGCTGTTCAAAGTTGGTTCTAGAATGCGTTTACGCAGGGAAAACAGACCTATCATTCTATTATCTATGGGGGTTGGAATTGCCACGATGAGACCTGTGATTCTTGCTTACTCTAAGGATAAGTCAGGTATTCCATCATTAATTAACGTAACTGTGCAATCATCTGGTGAATTTATTTTCAAAAACGAGCTGGATCAGTTGGTGATTGAAAACTACAAGAACTATTGGTTAGGTTCAAGAGTGGAATTTTATAAGACACTAGAAGAGTTATCAGTAACAAAAGATGCTCTTTATTACATTGTTGGAAGTGATGAATTTATCAAAGATATCATACAGCAACTAAGAAGTAAGAATGTGAAGGATAAAGATATTATTTTGGATAAAAAAGAGGAAAAACTGCCTTTATATTTTGATTAATGAATACTATGTTTCACCTATATGATGTAAAAGTTATTTTGAAACGCAACCCTTTCCACTACAACTAATAGTATATGAATAGTTAAATATATACCTGCTAAGAGCTTGCATCTTAGCTTACAAAAGATTGGTGTATGCCAGTCTTTTTGTTTGAACTTTTTTAGCTTGATTCTAAGCGTACAAAATGCATCTATTTTTATTACTAACACCATATAAAAACCATATAAAAAGAATAAAACTCCATACGATAAACTTCATAAATTATGTTTGACTGCTTGCTATTAATGGTAATATATGGTATAAAAAGAAGACGGCGGTGATTCTATGGGGAGATAGAGAACCTATCCTATTCTTTCGGTCTCATCCTTTTATAGACATTATTCACGAATTGAGGCAAGAAGTTATGCCATAAGACTTGTAATACATGCCTCAGAGAATGA
>JAEYWQ010000067.1 GCA_023428885.1 Bacillota bacterium | reverse complement strand
ATGATAGACTTCCACATCTAAGCCTAGCTGTTCTGCCTTTTTTTGAATCTTTTTTAACATTGTAGATTTACCACTACCAGGTCTTCCTTTGATAAAGTAACGATTTTTCATCAGTTTTGTCAGACTTTCTACGAAATCCAAAGCTCCTTTGTGAGTAGCTCCACCAAAGAAACGATGCCTCGTGATTCCTTGCTTGCTTACACTCACACCACTCAGAAGTTCCTCAGTTACTTCTTGTGTCAATAGATCTGCTGCTTTAAAATCCATACTGCGGATATAGATCTTCTCCCAGTCGTCATGAACCAATAATGCTTTTGCAAATTGCTGATATGCTTGTTGATTACAAACCGCAATTTCATCCTTTAAGCTGGTAATTTCAATAGTCGACTTAGCAAGTAATTCAGTATCCCAGGAGCTACCTAAATTAACGTACTCTTCAATCGCACCTGCTACTTTGGGCTCTATGATATGAGGTTCAGAAGCATCCACAATACCCACTCCAATGGATCGAAGGATCACTCCATCCAAAGAATCCGGATCCTGGCAGGAATGAAGGAATTCCACATCAATACCTTTCATCAGGAAGCTTGCACCTACAAATTTCATTAAGGAAGATGCTTCTGTTCCTGGTCCCCCCTTTAAGAGATAGATTTTCTTTAACCCAAGTAAGTTTGAATCAAAAAGATTCACAAACCCTTTAGAGGAAGTTGAACATACAAAATAATGCTTTTGTTTTCCAGACATCGTAACACCTTAACACTTCTTTCTATATAGTATGTGAACTTAAGGGTAGTGTGATGATATAAGCTAAATCATCTAGGACTTATCTTAACAAGCCACGATTTCTTTAATATAAAACTCTTTTCCACTGATTACCTCGAAATTCTTAGTATTACAACTTGGACATTCACCTTGATGCTCAAGCAGCCGAAAGACCTTCTTACAATCGTGGCACATAGCATTGGCCGGTAAAAGCTCGATTTCAAGAGTTGATCCTTCTAGGATGCTACCTTCAGTAGCAGCTGGGTAAAGAGAGCGCATGTATTTTGGAATCATCGAAGAAAGTTCTCCAATTTGCAAAACCAAGGATTGTATCTTCTTTACTTCATTTTCTCGAGCAAAGCGTTCTACACTTTTTACAACTTCAAACAGTACTCCAATCTCATGCATCTTTGCTAGCCTTTCTTATCTTTATTTTGAAAATATGTTGATTGCCTTTTTCACTGCTATCTTACCCTTACGTTTTAGGACTTGTTTCACTACTACTGGTTTTAAGTCTTCGAATTTCACACCTTCTCCATTATAAGTACGAACTAAGGAAATGGCGTCAAACTTACATTTCATCGTACAAGCACCACAGCCTACGCAGAGATAAGAATCACTCACGGTAGCTCCACAACTTAAGCAACGTTCTGTCTCTTTCTTCATCTGTTCTAAGGTGAAGGTAGAACGTAGATCCTTAAATGTTTCTTTTGATCTACCTGCTTGATGGCTTGCTTTCTGTCTTGGTTGATGATCATAACCATCTAAACTTAAGTTTTGCTTATCAAATGCATGATAATCTCTACGATCACGACCAATCGTCAAGCTCTGTCCTGGCTGAACATAGCGATGGATGGAAATAGCACCTTGTTTACCAGCTGCAATTGCATCAATCGCAAATCTTGGTCCGGTATAAACATCACCACCAGTAAACACATCTGGCTCAGCAGTCTGGTAAGTAAGAGAATCTGCTTTGATCGTCTTGTTTGGATTTAACTCAATGCGGCTGTTATCAATTAAGTTACCATAATCAAACATCTGTCCGATGGATAACAATACATAATCAGCTTCCACAATTATGGTATTCTCTTCTTCATACTTAGGATTGAATCTACCATTCTCATCGATGGTAGAGATACACTTTTTAAATTCCACCCCTGTTACCTTACCATCTTTTGTTAAGATTCGCTTTGGTCCCCAGGAATTATGAATTGCAATATCTTCTTCTAAGGCTTCTTCGATTTCTTCTTCTAGGGCTGGCATTGCCTTGCGTGATTCCAAACAATACATCTCAACTTGTGTTGCTCCAGTACGCACTGCCGTTCTTGCTACATCAATTGCAACATTACCACCACCGATGACAAGTGCTTTCCCCTGTAAACTATCTGCTTCACCTAAGTTTGCTTGTCTTAAGAAGTCAACACCGGTGATCACACACTTAGCATCTTCTCCTTCGATTCCTAGCTTTCTACCAGCCTGTGCTCCTATTGCCAAATAGAAGGCTTGGTATCCTTGATTTCTTAAGTCCTGCAAACTAAGGTCTTTACCAACTTCAACACCTGTTTTAAACTCTACTCCCAATTCTTTTAAGATCTCAATTTCAGCATTTACTACTGTCTTTTCAAGACGGAAGGATGGAATTCCTAGGGTTAGCATACCACCAAGAACCTTTTGCTTCTCGAATACAGTAACCTGATAACCATCTATACTTAAGTAATAAGCACAAGCTAAACCAGATGGGCCAGCACCTATCACAGCTATTTTATTGCCATAATCATGCCTCTTCTTTGGTACAAAGCGTTTCTCTTTGTTCATATCCTGCTCTGCAATAAACTTCTTAATCTCATCAATTGCGACTGGATCGTCAATATCACCTCTGGTACAGGCAGACTCACATTTTCTTGGACAGATACGACCACATACTGCTGGGAAAGGGTTCTCTTGTTTGATTAATTCTAGGGCTTCTGTATAACGTTCTTGAGAAGCAAGCTTAATATAACCTTGAATAGCAATATGAGCTGGACATTCTGTTTTACATGGACTGGTTCCAGAGTCTACTACGTCCTTACGGTTGGTACGATATTCTGCATTCCATTTATCAGGCCCCCACTCCATATTACGAGGAGTTTCTGTTTTCTTTACTTTGATTGGAGTTTTGGCGCATAGTTTTTGTCCTAGCTGAAGTGCATTCACAGGACAGACCTCCACACATTCACCACAAGCTACGCATTTGTTCTTATCTACCTGGGATACATAATTGGAGCGAACCATATCAACATTCTTGAACATGGATGCTGTTCTTAGTGACAAACAAGAACACCCACAGCAATTACAGATCGCATGGGTCTCACCTGAGCCATCCAGATTCGGAATCTGATGCATTAATCCATTCTCTTCTGCACGGTTAATGATCTCAAAGGCTTCTTCTCGTGTTATCTGACGACCTCTGCCTGTACGTATGTAATACTCTGCTGCATGCCCCATCTGAATACACATATCTTCTTTTAGGTGACCGCAGCCCTCGCCCATCGCCTCTCTGGCAACACGACAGGAACAATC
>JAEYWQ010000050.1 GCA_023428885.1 Bacillota bacterium | reverse complement strand
AACGATTCTCTATGCGCAAATCTTCATTAGCAACAATTACAATATGTTTTACTTCCATGTATTGATCTAACGGATGATTCAATTCTTGATTAATAAGCTTCTCAACTCTTAACAAGTTACGTGTATTTTCATATGGAGCCTGTGCATCCAGTGTCTCAAATCGAGTCTGATTATCATCCACATAGATTCTCTTTAGCCAGCTGCCATCTCGGTCTATTATGAACTCAAATGGCAATGAGGTATCAAAGGTTCGGATATCGATAATAAAGATTCCCCGGTTGGTTATTAAGATATTATCAAATGCAATTGTTTCGTCATCCATGGACAGAGTCACCATGGATAGGTTGATTGCTTGCTTTTCAAAAAGACTGATTGCTTCCTGTAATGATTCTTTACTTTTTGTATTTTGATAAAGCAAGTTAGCATTCGTATAGAGTTGCTCGATCATAAGCTTGACATTCCGACGATGGTTAATGATCAGCTTTAAAGGAATCTCAAAATTATTGATATAGTTATTGGAAAGTACATAATAGCTTTTATTTTCAATGGAACAATACATAAAAAGTTCCTTAATGCTGTTAAAATTGTTAGAAAAGTCCTCAATCATATCAGTATCTAGATAATTCTCGGTAGGTAAATTATCTTCCTTCCATTGAGAAAGCTTATCTTTTAAGTAAGAAAAATAGAGATTTAAATCACTTTCTTTTATGGATATGTTATCCTCTAGGGACAATAGGTTATGTAGCAGTCGCTTTTGCTGGTTTGTATCCTTTGTGTAGGCCTTTAAGTCTTCGCTTAAGAATTCTTCCTCTAGTAGAAGTGGCTTTTCAACCTTGGATACTACAAAGGGAGCTTCATTCTGTGCTTTTACCCTAGGGCGGGTGCGATGATACTGCTCCCAGAAAGCCAAATGAAGGATTCTTTTGCTATTGTGATGATTTTGGTAGTACTGTTGAAAGTAACGGTTATAGTAGATATTCAGTACGTAGGCTAGGCTACACATAAGGGCACGTAAGATTATGAATATAAAAGAGAAGACTAGGAGGAAGGATAAATATTCTGCACTTAAGTTGTCATCAGTGTAGTAGTTTAGCTTTTCCGTTAAGCTGGATAAACGAAGCTCCCAAGAGCTTTTACTTGATTGGTAACTAATCATGAAACCCATCTTGATTAGGAAAAGGACAGCTTCAGTAGCTAGATTGATATAGTTAGATCCAACTTTTTCATACCTTGACTTCCAGATATTCATTGCAAATCCAAGCTTCAGAACAAGATAAATAGCTAAGATGAGAAAGTCTTTGCCATGTTTGATATAAACATTATCAATTAAACTATAGTTGCTGGTAAAAGAATGAGCCAGATAAACTGTAGGCAATGCATTCAACAAAAATAGGCTACAAAGTAATACAGTTAAGAGTAAGAGCTGAGTATGACTATTAACCATATAACGATAACTTTGTTTTTCTTTGGAGTCATAGCAATCCCAGCAGAGGCCTTTGGCCGAAAGAACTTGGCCTGGACGCTTGCAGTTGGAACAGTTGATTTCAATCATAAAAACCTCCTGGTTATGTACTGATAAATACGCTGAAAGAACCTTATATCAATCTTTGGTGTGGAATTTACTGTAATTTTATTATAACCTAAAATTGATAATATGTCATGTGGTATCCGTGAAAAAGTATTTGCATTTATCCTTATAATGTTATAATATCGTAACTATTCACTACCTTAAATCTATATAATAACATATTAATTTAGCGAAGAATGGTGGAACGTTATGAATAAGGTTGAAATTAGAGAGATGACTGCTAACGATTGGGAACGAGTAGCTCAGATATATCAACAGGGTATCGATACCAATAAAGCAACATTTACAGGGGTTTGTCCAAATTATGAATCCTGGGATAAAGCACATATAACTACATGTAGATTGGTGGCAACGATCGAGGATAAGGTGGTGGGATGGATTGTTTTAAGTCCGACCTCAACACGTGATATGCTACAGGGTGTGGTAGAGGTGAGTATCTATATTGATAATGAATATCAAAATAATGGTGTAGGTAGTGCATTGATGAAATCCATGATTGAAGTATCAGAAAAAGAAGGCTTTTGGTGTTTGTACTCCGCTATATTTGTAGATAACAAAGCGAGTTGTCATTTGCATGAGAAATTTGGTTTTCGCTATATAGGTTATCGGGAAAAGTTAGCTAAGGATCCTTATGGGAACTGGCGTGATACTGCTTTATATGAAAGAAGAAGTAAAGTAATCGTGTGAGTTGAATAAAAGATAGGGCATTCATTGAGTGAGAAAAGAAGGGGTGAAAATCATGAATATACAGATATTTGGTAAATCAAAGTGCTTTGATACTAAAAAGGCAGAGAGGTACTTTAAGGAACGTAATATTAAGTTTCAATCAGTAGATTTGCTGCAAAAAGGTTTGAGCAAAGGTGAGTTTACAAGTATCTGCCAATCGATTGGTGGGATGGAGAAACTAATTGATACTAGCCATAAAGAGTATTGTATGATTGCATATTTATCAGAAGAAGATCGTATGGAAAAATTATTAGAAGAAGCTAAATTTTATAAGACACCTATCGTTCGAAATGGAAAAAAAGCAAGCATAGGATATTGCCCTGATATCTGGAAAGATTGGGAGTAATTAAGAAGAGGAATGCTTGCCTTATGGTTGGTAGTTACAGGAAAAAAATCTTGTATTCTTTGCTTTACTAAGATACAATGAGATAAGCAATAGGATTTCGTTAATTCTAATCATTGAAAGAGGTTAAATTAGGATGAAGGAAACAAAACAACGCAAGGAAGAAGAAATTAGTAAGCAAAGAAAAGAATATGAAGCTAAGATTCCAAAGGATCAGCTTTTGCTTCCAAAAAAATATGCAACTCAAAAGGAACTAAAACCAGCAAAACAAGTAACAACAAAACAAATACAAAATCGAAAGATGATAATATCTGCTGTTGCAGTTATTTGCTTTGCGATTATTATATTTATCTTATTGAACACATTAAGTGCTTCTAGCCACTTCATGGATCCTGTAGTATATTACAACAAGGCAATTGTGGAACAGGATGAGTCACAATTATCCATGGTATTGCCAAAGCCAATCTTAGATGCCAATCAATTTTCAACAAGTAAGATTCTAGCTGATCTGAATGAGAGTGGATTGAAGTTGGGGGGCGAAGGATATACAATAGTGGAATATCTTGTTGAAAAGCAAGAAGTGACCAAGGATGTGTTAGAGGACATGCAGCAAAAGGTAAACAGTACATTTATGGTAGATCTAAAATTAGCAGAAGCTTTCAAGCTAGTACTTGATACAACATTTAAGAATAATTCAATCACCAAAACTGTGCGTGAAGAACTTTATATTTATCAGGTGGATAAGACTTGGTATTGGTTTACAATTGATCTGCTACGTGATTTTTCTAGCGTAAAAAACTAGTCGAAGATGATAATAAAGGAGTTTGCGCTGCAAACTCCTTTTTATACAATAGGAAATTACATCGTATTTCCTATTGTATAAAAAGCCCTTCGGGCATGATGCGCAACTCGAGCGCGGCACAAAAGTGTGCTCTTACGTCAATCTGCATAGATAAAAGCGAACTATGACTATACTAGCTTTTGATAGGAAAGAATAGAATAAATGTTAAATATAGGTGGGGAACTAGCTATGAAGATGAATCGATATCTCTTGGGCTTTCAATTGTTAAAGCGTAATATAAAAAGTATTTTATTATTTGAATTATTTTACAAACTAGTTTTGACTGCAATTTTTGTACCAATCTTAATTGCTTTATTAAATTTGGCTATGTATATGAAAGGGGTAACCTATCTAAGCAATGAGAACTTCTTAGGATTTTTAGTATCACCAACAACCTTGTTGATCCTCCTTTTAATATTTATAGGCTTTGCCATGGCCATGGTCGTGGAGATATCAGCAATTGTGGAAGCTTATCACGCTTCCTATCATAAGCAAAGGATTACTGTGGAGCAGATGTTTGCTGTTGGCTTTCATTCTTCCTTACGAATTTTTCACATTAAGAATCTATTAATTTTTGTTTTTGTACTTACAATCATCCCAATTACCAATATAACAATTATCTCTGGTTATGTGTCTAGTATTAGATTACCAGAATTTATTATGGAGGTAATCGTTGCGAATCATTTCTTAATGTTTTTACTACTTTTACTACTTGTACCATTATCTACCATAGCATTTCGATGGATTTTTAGTATTCACTTCTTTGTCATTGAGAAGAGGCCCTATCAAGAGGCAAGGAAACAGAGCCTATTGATAAACAAAAAACGTTATGTTCAGAATGTCTTGCATCTTATTCTGTGGAATATTGCTGTTATGGTGGTGGTTGTCGTGGCAGCTATCCTTGGAATTGCTGCAATTACCTTGGTTATTAAGATATTTGCTTCCAGTAAGATAGCCTTATCCATGTCCTTAGCGACCACAGCAGCAGTAGTAATCTTTCTCTTGACTATGTTTGCTGGTTTAACGGTACCGATTACATTTGCATTCTTAAGTGCCAACTATTATCAATATAAGTTCAAGCGAGGAATGGATATTAATTCTTATCAGCCATCCTTTATGAGACATGCTCGTTTTAAAAAGATTGCAACAATTGTTTTAATTGTTGCATGTTTGATTGATGTGGTTTATATTGATATGATATCGGATAAAAATTTTTCCTTTCGAGTACAATTCTTGGATAAACCTATGATATCTGCTCATCGTGGTGATTCGGTGACTGCTCCAGAAAACACCCTGAAAGCTTTTGAAAGTGCAATTGAGCACGATGCAGATTTCATTGAACTAGATGTCCAGCAGACAAAAGATGGAGTCATTGTGGTTATGCATGATAGTAATTTAAAAAGAACTACTGGGCTTAACAAAAATATATGGGAAGTTACCTATGAGGAAATTAAAGATTTAGACGCAGGCAGTTGGTTTGGAGCTCAATTTAAGGGAACAAAGATCCCTACCCTAGAAGAAACACTGGAATTTTGCAAAGATGAAATTATGCTAAATATTGAGTTAAAGCCTACTGGG
>JAEYWQ010000028.1 GCA_023428885.1 Bacillota bacterium | reverse complement strand
ATTGATGGCCTTGATGATGGCGGCGTTGACCGTTTCCGCATCAATAGAACTCGTAGTGGCCGTGAGGCTGGCTACCTGAACTTTGCTTTCAACGCCAAGGAATGTCACCGTCACCCAAACGATGTCTCCCGCATTGCCCGCGGCCGCAGTTAAACCGAGGCCAATGTTATTTGTGGAAACCACTTCGTTCTTCAGAGGCTGCGCACCATCGGGACCGGCCAGGATGATGGCTTCGGCGGCGTTGTTGGCGCCGAATACAAAGACGGCATTCTGGTCGTCGGCGTTCTGCCCAAGGTAAAGGCGGTCGTCACCGGCGCCGTCGGCAACTGTAATGGCGCCGTTGCCCCAGAAGAGCATGGTGTCGTCACCGGCGCCGAGGTCGACGGTCACGTTATTCAGGGCGATCTGGTCAAGCAGACGGGAACCGGTAAGGGTATCGAACTCGAAGTTCACGAGGTCGTCGCCTGCGCCAGCCTTGATGTCCAGTACGAAATCATTGTCCGCGGCCACACCGGCATTGACGATCATGTTCAATGTATCGTCGTTGGTGCCGAGATAGTACTTGAATGCGCCGTTGGGAGCATAGCCTTCGGCCATGGTATCCACGCCGTCCACGTCCTTCAGGTACTTGTCGTAAGAATTGGCGGTAAGCTGTGCGCCAATGTTCACCATGCCGCTCATGGCGCTGGCGTCAAAGAATTTCACATCGGTGAGGCCGTCGGTGCTGAGCAGGCGCGGCACGCCCATCCAGTCGGTAAGGGCGAAGTCCGTGCCGGCCAGCTCTGTACCCGCGGCAAGATACTTGCCGACAAAGAGGTTGCCTTCGTCATTGACGCCGCTCACCGCGCCGTTGGTCACGGCGACCATGCGCAGGGCATTGTTGGTGGAGGACAGGCTGGAAAGCCAGGAGCCCTTGTCCACCACTACGTCAAAGCGTTCAACACCACCGCGACCAGCCATGGAGCCCACAACCATGTCACCGGCTTCGCTGCCGTAAATGGAGTTGTCGGGCAGGCAGGGGCTGGCGTCGTCCCACTGGATGCGGCCCACGTTGTCCAGTTCGATGTTGGTCTGGATCAACGGGCAGGTGGAGGAAGAGGCGTTGCTGGCATCCCACACGATACCGCCGGTAACGGGAACCGTGCCGGTGCTGACGCCCCAGCCGGTGCCTGAAATGGCGGCGCCGCTGGCATCTTTTACGGCAATGGTGCCAGTTGCACTGGTCAGCACGATGTATTGGCCCATATTGCTGTCATAGGAAACACCGCCCACTGTGGCTTCGGCAGTGAAATTAGCTCCGATAGACGCTGTGACAGTACCGGCCAGAGGCGTCTTGGCCAGAGCGTTCTGGAAAGCGGTCAGCAGGTCATTGTAGGTAGCGTCGCCCTTGACTTCGCCCAGTTCCAGAGAAACAATCTGCGTATTGCCGTCGTTGTCGGTATACTGGAATTTGAAAAGATCAAAGGGGTTGTCCTGCAAGGGCTTGCTGGACAGGTCGGCGTTACGCACGTCCATCAGTTCGATGTTCAGGGTGCCGGAGGTATTGCTGCCTTCGGAAGCCAGGTACTGCGGGTCAAAGTAGACCGAGAAGTCCACAGCGCCGGGGTCGGTGTTGGCAAAGCGCACGGTCAGGTCGGTAGACTTGATGCGCACGTCTTCCACTTCCAGACTGGCGCGGCTGTTGTCGCTGCCAAGCAGCGTCATGCCCGAGATGTTTTCCGCATCAATGAAAGACTTGGAAATGTTGCTGCCGCCACCATCCGCCGTATTGTCTTGAGCGCGGAAAAGGATGGTTTCCACATTGTGAATTTCGGGAGCAATGGCGCTGCCGCCACCTTTGACATTGGCGTAAAGGGTGTCGTTGCCCCTAATCCGTCAATATAGTCGCCGTCGTCCAGCGTGCCGACCTTGGCGTTGAAATAATCGTTGCCCATCGTGCCGTACAGGGCATCGTCACCGGCCCTGAGCTGATACGTGTCGCCAATGGATCCGGCAGTCACGGTCAGCCCTTCAGCCTCGCCGTACATTTCATAATGCTCAACAGGGTTCAGCCCTGCTGCCACAAAAGCGTCAACGAGCATGTCCATAGTGTAGGCGGGGTCAGCCTGCTGCATCAGGGCAAGCTTGTCTGACATGTACTTGGCAACGTCAAAGCTCAGGGACGGGTTGTTGAACACGCCCTTGGAGGCATAGCTCTCGGCCCAGTAGGAATTGAAATGATCCCAGGCGCTCATGCCGGCGCCCTGCATGGCCAGAGCCATCGACTTCACCTGTTCCGTGGTGACGCTGGCCTTGCCGTAGTAGTCGACAGCCTTGTTGTAAAGATACTCGGAGGTAACAAAAAACGAGTTGGGGCTAACGTTTTCAGCGTTTCCGTACTCCACAAAGTGGGCATACAGACCTTCTGCGGTCACAGGGTAACCTGCCGCTTCAAAGGCAGTCTTCAGAGTCAGGGAATCCCAATTTCCCCCAAGCTGAGCGAGCTTGTTGTCAAAATACACACCACTTTCAAACCAGGAAGGTACAGCCATGGATTCCTCCAAAAATAAATTATTTTGTCCTTAAGGGCTTTTGCTGACACGCTTATAAAGGCCCTGCCATACACCCGCACCAATCTTGCCCTCTCAAACAAGGTAGTTGCTATAGGGTACACTTTACTGTAACAAAATTTCTGGTATGTTCTTTTTCGTGGCAATTGAAAAAGAGAATTCGTATAGAGTAACAGATTTGACAAATGTCAAAAGTCAATATTTGCGGAACGAAAATGGCATTAAAATTTTCCAGCGCGCATATACCAAGCCCTACTGCAATTGAGAAAGGACCTTGAATAATGGAAATTGGATATATAAGAGTCAGTACTTATGAACAGCACATGGATCGCCAGCTTGAGGGGATGCAGCTCGACAAAATTTACAGAGACGTCGTCAGCGGCAAGGACACGAACAGGCCGGAACTGCAAAAATGCCTCACGAACCTCCGTGAAGGAGATACTCTGCATGTGCACAGCATTGACCGGCTAACAAGGAATTTGCGCGATCTTCTGCGACTGCTGGAGGATATGTCCACACAAGGCGTGTCCGTCAGGTTTCATAAGGAAAAACTGGTTTTTTCAAACAATGCGTCGCCATTTCAGACGCTGCACCTGCAAATAATCGGAGCTGTAGCCGAGTTTGAAAGAGCCTTTATTCGGGAAAGACAACGAGAAGGCATTGCCATTGCCAAGGCAAAGGGCAAATATAAAGGGCGCAAAGCGACCTTGTCGGACGATCTGCTGCGGGATATCTCACAAAGAGTTGAACGGAACGAGCAAGTAACCAGTCTTGCACGGGAGTATGGCGTGTCGCGCCAGACAATATATAGAAGGCTGCGTGCCAGAAAGCTGACCGAGAAACACGTAAAAAATCATAATAGTGCTGGATGAAGGCTGGCATGCAACAAGGGAATCGCGCCAATTTCGACTTTGATCGTAAAACCATCTCTGACTGGCTTCGCCGGGCGCATCGGCAATCATTTCAGGAAAAAAATGGGATTTAACCCGAAAAAAGTTGACAATGAACAACCAACCACGCTATTGCTCAACAGCCATCAGTGTGCTGTCTCAGTGAAGTGTACTCAAAATTCACACTAAAATTCAAAGCACGTTAATTTGACTCTTTTGTTTATACTCTTCATTCCCCTGAACAATAAGACATTTTCAGGGGTATAGCTTATCTGAGAAGTATAGACAGTTTTTTGAAGGTTTTCCCGGTTCAATCTTTTTTGGGTCACAAGTATCCCTACTACCGCTGTGACCGCCACGCCTGCAATGGGCCACATGCGTATTGCGCACATCCTTTCAGGATTTTGTATTAGATTGAAAGCACACGCTTTCGATATCTATTTTTTTTGTCTTTTGCCTCTGGACAATCTTTCAAACGACAGTATATCTTCCCAAGTCGAAATTGTGCGACTAACAGGTGCGCCATACCCGAGGGAAGGTGTGACGCTATATCTGGTGTCGCGCCCAACCGGGAAGACCTTATGCAAAATTTTTTGCGTGCATGTCGATATTTTTTCGGCTACGCCTTTTTTTTCAGTTTTTTTGTCAATATCCTGCAGTTGACCTTTTCCATCTACATGCTCCAGGTCTACGACAAGGTTCTGACCAGCTTTAACCTATCGACACTGACCGTCATCACTATCGCCGCGGTCATCTGTCTTGTGGTTCTGGCCTTGCTGGAGTGGATACGATCCCGCCTTCTTGTTCGCGCCGGCATCGAGTTTGACCACATGCTGGGCGAAACGGTTCTCAAGCAAACCCTACTCAACGCCACCGGGCCGGCAGGGGGCGCCCAACAAGAAAACCAAGGGTCCTTGCGCGATGTGCAGACCTTGCGAAATTTCTTGGGGGGTAACTCTGTTTTCGCGTTTTTTGACCTTCCCTGGATGCCAATCTATTTCATTTTCATTTTCATTCTGCACCCAATGCTCGGCGTAGTAGCTCTAGCTGGCGGTGTGATCGTTTTCATACTTGGCGTTGTTACAGAGCGACTCACACGTAAGCGCCTCGAAACGGCTTCGCAGATCAACGCTCATGCTTCTGGCTTCACAGGGGCTGCCATGCGCAATGCCAGCATAGTGCGTTCTATGGGGATGGTGGGCAATATCAGTTCACGCTGGCGCAAAATGAACGACGTCACCATCCGCCTGCAAACGCACGCCAGCAGAAACGCAGGGCTCATTCACGCGGTAAGCAAGTCTTTGCGCGTAGGGCTGCAGGTCGCCATCTACGCTGTGGGCGCATACCTCACAGTTATGCACGAATCCACAGCCGGGATAATGATTGCTGCTTCCATTATAATGGGGCGCGCGCTCGCTCCCATCGATCAAGCCATGGCTACCTATAAACAGTCGCTGGAAGCCTGGGCCTCTTACAAACGTCTTGATACGCTGCTCAACAATCCTTTTACGCC
>JAEYWQ010000430.1 GCA_023428885.1 Bacillota bacterium | reverse complement strand
GTTCACTATCGATACCAAATTTGTTCTCTTTCATACCAGTGGTAATATAAGGATGTGTTTTTGCATCTACCCCTGGATTAATTCGTAAAGCAACAGACGCGATCTTGCCCATAGTTGCAGCAACATCATTAATTCTAAAAAGTTCTTCTTCGGATTCCACATTAAACATTAAGATACCCGCCTGAAGTGCTTCTCTGATTTCTCTTACAGTTTTTGCCACACCAGAGTATACGATTTTGCTAGGATCAGCTCCAGCCTTGATGGCCCGATATAGCTCACCACCAGATACAATATCGACACCACAGCCATTTTCTACGAATACCTTAGCTATATTGGTATTATGACAAACCTTCATAGAGTAACAAATTAATAGATTCTTACCTTCAAAAGCCTGCTTTAACTGATCTAATTGATGCAACATGCTCCCTTTACTGTAGATATAAGCAGGCGTTCCTGTTTCTTTTACGATATCTTCTATTTTAATCTTCTCTACCATCAGTTGGTTTTCTTGGTAATAAATATATGGTTCCTTTATCATGTTTGATTTCTCCCTTCTAGTTCTGAAAGCCTAATTTCATTCTTAAGTGAATCCTTTAATAGTTCAACCAATGGCTTGTTCTTGGAATATAAGCACTTATCCTCTTCACTACCAGTAATGGAACCCGTTAATACATAGGATGAATCCGCAATTAGACGAATATTCCCTGAATCCTTACTGATATAATAAGTTATTACATCCTTTAGTGTAGCTTCTCCTGACATAATAGCAACTACTTTCAATCCTCTGGCCGCTGCTGCCTCTAAGTCTTCTTTAAAGTAAGCAAGCTCTTTTTCTGAAATTGATACATATACACGTTCTTTCGCATTATCTATAATAGTATGAATCTTATCCTTTATATGTTGTAATCCACTGATCGTTTGATAACCTTCTGAGATTTCCTTGCTATGTGGACACTCTTTCTTTATCACTTCAACAATCTCTTTCATATGAGCAAGGAAGTTAGAGCAATACTCCTTCACTGGTACTGCCACATAACGTGGGACACTAGCTTCGATTAAGCATGCTGCTCCCTTGTCTACGAGACCTGATAACCCTTGATAGGCATTGGCTCGTGGAATCCCTGATAGTTTAGCTGCTTCATAGCCAGTTAACTCCCCTTCCTTGCATAATACAATATACAATTCGGACTCATTTTTCGTTAATCCAGTTTTCATTAGAGCTTCTATTAATTTCAATTGTCTCCTCCCAACATTTCATAAAGAGTTATTCTTGTAGTAGTATGTGATACTACTACTAATAACACAAGAAAATCGTAATGTCAAGAAAAACCGTTCCAACCATGGAACCCATGATAAGAACGGTTTTTCTAATTTCTAATTCTTAACAAGTGATCAGTTTACTGTCTCATCTTGTTTTATATTTTCTTTTTGTATTTATCCGCTAGAACAATACCGCCTATTATGAATATCGAACCAACGATTCCCATAATCGTTAAAGGCTCCTTCAAAATTAATCCTGCTGCGATTAGTGTTACAAATGGATTTAGATAGATATAGTTGTTCGTCGTTACAATCCCTAACCATTTGGTTGCGTAATTCCAGGTCACATAGCAAAATCCACTTCCTAGAATACCAAGGAATAAAATGCAAATTAACATCTTAGGCTCTCCTAATTGCGCGAATGGGAGGCCCTTGTTCTCAGCGAGTAATAAAGGTAAGGTAGTAAGTATCGAATAAAATAATACTCTTCTGGTTAAGTAAAAACTATCAAAGCGGTGCACACAGTTCTTGAGTAAAACAGAGTAAATTGCCCACATCAATGCCGCTAATAGCGATAGAATATCACCTAAAGGGTTTAACTTCAGTATGACAGTTCCATTGAATACAACCATGGCTACGCCAATGAATGCAAGGATAAAACCAACAAAGATTCCTTTATGCAGTTGCTCATCCTTGGTAAATATATGAGCCAGAATAGCTGTAAACATTGGTGCAATCGCAAGTATGATACTAACATTCGCAGCTAAGGTATATGTTAACGCTACATTTTCGAAGATGAAGTATAATGTACTACCAAATATGGCCAATAAGCAAAATAAAATCTCATCTTTCATTACAACTTTATGTATCTTGCGATTCATCAAAAGCATTACCACATATGCGATTACAAATCGCAAAAACATGATCTGTACAGGTGAGAATTCGGTCAATAAGGTTTTACTAGCAATAAATGTGGTTCCCCAAATAATAATTGTAAATAAAGCAAATAGATGTCCTAATTTTTTCTGTGGCATTCTTCTGTCCTCCATATCCTAACTCATTTTATATGGAAGTTATTAAAAGTTCAAGTATAAAATAGAACAAAGTGTTCCAGGTATTTTTCTGTAGAATACAAAAGAATGCTTACCCAATCACTCGAATGTTGTCTGATGTCAACGTTGCATTGTCACCAGACCTTTCATTCTGTGATTGGGTAAGCACCCTAGTTATAAATCTTATTCACTTATCCCAGTTACGTTAATGTTCTTCGTGGTCTTAGCTTCTAGACTTTCTGCCATCACCATGTTTTTCATATCAATTCCAATCGAGCTTTGTACTGTATCGAACACCTTTGCAAGTACTGCCGGCACATTATCCGCTACATTCTCTACACCGCCACCATAGATCTTAATATCTGAAATCTTGCTTAATGGTTCAGCAACAGCTCTGGCGATCTCAGGTAATTTCTCGATCAGCTTATCTGCCATAGCAGCATTGGTATACTTCTTGTATGCTTCCGCGCGCTTTTCCATCGCTTCTGCTTCTGCAAGACCTTTTGCTTTAATTGCCTCAGCTTCTGCAAGACCCACTGCGGTAATTGCTCTTGCTCTTGCATCACCACTCACAGTTGCCGCATCTGCTTCCGCTTCTGCTTTTACCTTGATGGCCTCTGCCTCGGCGACTGCTTCCGCTTTCTTAGCTTCAGCTCTAGCTTCTGCTTCTGCAATCTTAGTATATTTCTCTGCATCTGCTTGTGCCTTTTTCTGTTCTCTATCTGCAATTGCTGGTTCTACAACCTTCGTTTTCAACTCTTCACGAGTTTTTTCAGCACGTCGTTGCTCTAATTCTGTCTGTTTTTGCTCTCTTGCAATGTCAACCTGTAATTGTGCTTCTTGCAATTCCTTTTGCTTGATCTGCTTTAAGATATCAGCTTCCATTTGTGCTTGAATGACATCTTTATTTGTAATGCTCTTTTGAATCTCATAAGCAGCATCTGCTTTTGCTTTCGCAGATTCTTGCTCAATTCGGTATTGAGCCTCTTGCACTTCTTTATCTTTCATAGCCGAGCTTACTTCTGTCTGGGCTTCTAAGCGAGCCTTCTCACCTTCCTTGGTAGCAAGGGATTTTTGGATTGATTCTTCTTTTAATGCCATAGCCTGAGCAATTTCAGCATCTTTCTTCTTCTCGGCAATCTGCTTGGCACCGAGCGCTCTTATGTAACCATTGGTATCATTGACATCTTTAATGGAGAAGTCCTTTAGTTCCAGACCCATCTCACCAATCTTCGTACCAACCACTTCCTGTACTTTTGCTGAGAAAGCTTCACGGTCATTATAAATCTGTTCTACAGTCATAGAAGCAACGATTTCACGTAATTTACCTTCTAGGATTAAGGTAACCTGCTCTGCTATGGAAGACTGAATTTGAACTTCATTGTTTCCAGTAAACTGTTCGATTGCAGCATAGATACTTTCTTGTGTATTTCTTACCTTGATCACTGCGGTACCAGCTACATCAATTGGAACACCTTGTGACGACATGGTCTGAGAGGTAGTTACTGTTAATTGAATATTACCTAAAGAAATCAAATCAGTTCTTTCTAAGATAGGAATAACCAACCCACCTCCACCAGTAATGATCTTCTTTCTCAAACCAGTTACTACCATAGCTTTATCTTGTGGAACTTTTCTCCACATGCGAAAGATACAGGTTAATACAGCCAGCCCTGCAATAACAGCAACTACTGTAATTACCACAGGTGTATAGTCATAGACAGATTGCACTAAAAAATTCATAATAAGCCTCCTAATTATTCATACTTGTTTTTTGCTTCTACGATTGCAACTCCCTCACGAAATTCTGTTAGTTTAACGATCTTCCCCGTACTAAGCTTTAAATCTTGATCCAAACATCTTGCCGGGTAACTTACCGAAACATTCTTTAGTGTGGTAAAACTTACAGTCCCAATCTGGCCCGGTAATATGGTGTCAACGACTTTACCGTCATAGAGCAATAATTCTGTCTCACTGATACCATAATACTTCGTTTGTACCTTTCGTAATGATTTTACAATAGTCTGCACAATAACCGAAGCTAGATATCCAATGACAAGAGCCAGTACAAAACTGAGCAACTTTCCATATTCGTAGTAAGTGAAGATAGAACCTACTGCACCGAATACAAAAGCAAGAGTTGATAATGCCATAAGCGAAGTTGGAAGGAATCCAATTGATAGAAACCCATCACCCGTAACGCCTATATCTGATTCAGGTAAATTATCAAGATGAGAAGCTCCCTCAAGTCCGAAATCATGTTCCGTTCCTACATCCATGTCCACTTCTGTAGTTGCATCCGTATCAACACTATCCTGGAAGAATCCGAATATTGCGCTGACAATAGGTAGAACCACACCACCCGCTAGAAAACATAAATAAAACGTTAACATATTCAGTTACTCCCTTCTTATCAAATTCTATTGAGTGATCTCATTTAATCTCTTCAAAACAAGTACTGATGAAGACAATAGTAGAAAGCTCTCAAAGACTGAATTATTAATATTATACCATTTTAGCTTATTACAATCAAACAGAATTTACCATTTGCGGCAAAGTAAAAGCTGAGAAACGATTTCCTCTTTTTCCAAGTATCATACATTGGAATCGTCCAAGTAGTCATGTATAATAGGTAATGTGACCTAATAACTGATCATTCGACATAATGAAGGAGGTTTCTATGAAACAGTTTAAGAAGTTATTCCTAACCGCATTCCTCTTTCTACTCTTCCTACCGTCTGTAAAAGCAAATGCCGCTGACTATACCGTTGCTTCTAACGATACCTTATATAACCTAAGCAAATTATTCAATACCAGTGTTAGCTTCCTAAAATCCAGCAACAATCTAAATGGTAATAAATTAACCGCAGGTGATGTTATCTATGTACCAGCTCACGTTCATACCGTGAAGAGTGGTGAATCTATGTATAAAATCGCTAACAGATACCAGATCCCCCTATCAGAACTTAAGCAAGCAAATAAAAAATATAACGGATCTATTAATCCTGGAAATAAATTAATTATCCCTGGCGTTTGGGCTGATCGTAAAGCTGACGCAGTAATCCCATATAAGAATGGGGAAGTAACCTTATTAGCAAAACTAATTGAAGCTGAAGCAGGTGGAGAGACCATGCAGGCTAAAATTGGTGTTGGTGCAGTAGTCGTGAATCGTGTGCAAAGTGGTCAATGGGCCTCAACTATCAAAGAGGTTATTTATCAAAAATCAGGTGAGTATTATCAATTTACACCTGTAAAAAATGGATATATTAACAATACACCATCCGCAGATTCTATACGAGCTGCTTGGACTGCAATCTATGGTAGTGATCCAAGTAAAGGAGCACAGTTCTATTTCGATAATAGCTCTACCAATCAGTGGTTATGGGCAAAACCAAAAACAGCTTATCTTGATTCTTTGATCTTTGCAAAATAATGTGTTTGCCATGAATCATAAATAGCGTATTACCATAATCTGCTCTATGGTAATACGCTATTTTCATATATCCATTAATTCATCTTCCATTCAATGATAGCTTTGAATAAGTCTCCATCTGCAACAATGGTAAATCTCCCATTCTGTAATTCCACGAAGTTCTTGGTGATTGCAAGACCTAGACCAGATCCTTCGGTATTACGAGAAAGATCGCCTCGTACAAAACGTTCTGTGATCTCCTCTGGGCTAAAATTTAACTCATCCGCAGATACATTCTTAACAGCTACGGTAACCGATTCATCACTGACACTCATATCTATATATGCCCTGGTGCGTGGCATTGCATATTTCGTTATATTAATAATTAAGTTTTCAAAGATACGATAAGTTTTTTCACTGTCTAAGTTAAGTATTACTTTCTTCTCTGGTAAGTTTAATCGTACTTCAATTTCAGCCATTGTTATCTTGTCATCCAGCTCAAGTAGCACTTGTTTCATCAGATTCCCAAGGTCCACCTCTACAAGATTTATCGTAATGTTATTACTGGAAGCCTTACTTACTTCAAATAAATCCTCAATTAATCTTTTTAGCCTCTGAGACTTCATATCCAGTGTTTCGATATAACTGATACGTTCTTCTTCGGTAGTTTCTTCTCTTTTTAGTAAATCAACATAAGTAATGATAGCTGTCAGAGGTGTCTTTAGATCATGAGAAACATTGGTGATCAATTCAGTCTTCATTCTCTCGCTCTTGATCTCTTCCTGAACTGCCTTAGCAAATCCCTGTTGAATCTTGGTTAGCTCCTCCTTTATTGGCTCAAATACACCTAGATTTTCATCAATGGAGACTTCTAAGTATCCAGCCGCTATTTTACTTGTTGATTCCAGCAGAACATTATAATGATACTTCAGTTTGCTTAAATATTTTCGTATAATGAAAAATACTCCAAGAGTATAAGGGATTAATAGCACAAGCCCAAATATCCAAAATAAGCTTATGATAGCTAAAATCACATAATTGACCAGAAGTATCAGAATGACTTTTTTGTTGGTCTTCTTTTGAAGATCAACCGCTCTAATTGCTGCTATGCTCTCTTTCACTTTTTTAAGAATCCAAGCAAGAACCCGTCCTGTCAGAGTCTTTTCTTTCATATAGCGTCTAAGTCCTAAGGTAAATACCTGTCTCATGGATAATAGGCCAAGATACCATATGGATAAAAATAAAAACCAGACCAATAAATTCGCAGTATATGTGATCATTTTCTGAGCATTTTCAGAGAATACAGTAACATCAGGATCAAATACAAATCCATGACTCACAGT
>JAEYWQ010000421.1 GCA_023428885.1 Bacillota bacterium | reverse complement strand
TACATTAGCTCCAACCCCTACACCAGAACCTTTGCCAACCAGGGGGCCGAATTCTGGGCAATATTATGAGTCACCATGGAAGAGCGACTAGGTGTTATAGTTGGTCAGGGAAATAACGAATTATTTGATTTTTGCATGCAAGATATTAGACAGCTTAGGGTATTAATATATGTGCTAACTCAAAGGAGGCTGTAATATTGATGGATGATGAGATTTTGTCCTTAGTTTATAAAAAAAATGAACTGGGGCTGTCAATGATAGCAGAAAAATATGAAAAATTGCTGGTTTATATTGCGGCCGGAATCTTAGGGAATCGCACAAGAGACATCGAAGAATGTGTGAATGATACCTATTTAAAGTTTTGGAAAAACGCGCAGGGCTATGACTATACCAAGGCTTCCCTATCAACCTATCTGAAAGTTATTGTTAGAAATACAGCAATTAATCGCTTGAGAGATCTTAAGCGGCATGAAGATAAGACACATGCAGATGATGTTTCGGAACTAGCGTCTGTGTTAGCAGATTCTACTCAGAACATTGAAAATCTAATGGTTCGTAAAGAAAATCTTAAGAGACTGAATAAAGTAATTGGAAACCTTTCGGAGAGAGATCGAGAGCTAATGATACGTAAGTATTTCTATTTGCAGTCTTCAAAAGTTATTGCTAAAGCAATGCAGATGTCAGTTACCGCAGTAGATAGTAGATTATCAAGACTCCGTACGAAAGTAAAACATGAATTTGATATAAGTATGAAATGAGCAAGTGTGAATGATATAGTAAAAGAAGGGAGAATAAGGATGAAAGAGCGTTTTTTAATTGATTTAATGGGTGACCTGGATTTTGGCTTGTTAGAAGATCAATATATGGAACGTGACTTATTAAACCAAAAACAAGCATTACGAAAGAAAAGATGGTTTCATAAGAAAGCGTTAAGAAGAGGAACAGAATTCGTGCTTACGGATTCACTACACACAGCAGTGATGGAACAGCGTGAATTAATTGATACAATTGTTGCACATCCAAATTTGGAAGGATCCCTTGCTAATAAGTTGGATGTAAAAGTTGATGCTGTGAAGAGAAAAGTAAATTGGCTGATTGCAATTGTATCTGCTGTTATTAGTGTTACATTGCTGGCAGTAAGTGTAATTTGGGTTATATTAAAAAAGAAAAGTATTGCAAAGCTTTTTGGAAAACGTGTACAGACAGCTAGCTAACTTATCATAAGATTATTGGAGGACATATTATGTTTGAGAAATTAAAGAAGATTATTGCAGAACAGTTAAATACTGAGGAGAGTGCGATTAAGTTAAGTAGTTCCCTCAAGGAGGACTTAGGAGCAGACTCACTTGATATCTTCGAATTAGTCATGGTTTTGGAAGAAGAATATGATACAGAATTTGATCAGGAAGAGTTAGCTGGTCTTGATACTGTGGATGATATCTTAAAGTATCTAGCATCCAAGGGAATTGATGAATAGGATATATGTTAACATTTAACTGTAGTGCTAGGCAACAGTTATAATACCAATGATTACGAGCCAGGGACGAAGTTTTCGTCCCTTTTGTAATTTATTTCGCTGTTCTTATGGCAGTGAAATTAATGTGCTCCTTATGTTTTGAATTGATTAGCAAAAGTAGGCCTGCACCATAAGGAAACATCAATGTTTGTAGGTAGAAAGAAAGGTATGAATTTATAGATGAAAAAAATCGCATTTATTTTTCCCGGTCAAGGATCTCAATATGCCGGAATGGGTAAAGATTTTTATGAGATGTTTGAGGAAAGTCGAGCTATTTTTGAGAAAGCAAGCGAACTGTTAGGTTTTGATATAAAAGAGATTATTTTTGAGGAAAATGATAAGCTTCATATTACAGAATATACACAAGCAGCTATGGTAACTACCATGGCTGCCATGCTGGCTCACATCAATACTAAAAATATTCGCCCTTATGTAACCGCAGGTTTAAGTCTTGGTGAATATGTAGCTTTAATCCAAAGTAAGGTCTTAAGTGTGGAAGATGCGATTAAGCTTGTTCGCAAACGTGGAATCTTTATGCAGGAGGCGGTGCCGTTAGGACAGGGAACGATGGCTGCGGTTCTTGGCATGGAGAGTGATGTAGTTGAAGCAATTTGTGCAAAGACGGAAGGAATTGTTTCGGTAGCGAATTATAATTGTCCTGGTCAGGTGGTAATCTCAGGTGAAAGTAAAGCGGTGGAGAAAGCTATGAAGAGCTTAGGTGAAGCCGGAGCTAAAAGAGTTCTGCCTCTTAACGTCAGCGGACCATTCCATTCTAAGCTGTTAGAAGTAGCAGGAGAAAACTTAAGACAAGAGCTAGGGAAGGTATCGATTCAGAAGCCAGACATACCTTATGTGGCAAATGTAACAGCTGAGTATGTGATGAATCAGAAAGAAATTCTTGATTTACTGGCAGCTCAAGTATCCTCCTCCGTTCGCTGGCAACAAAGTGTGGAGGCCATGATTGCTGACGGGGTGGAAGTATTTGTAGAAATCGGACCAGGAAAAACCTTGTCCTCTTTTGTGAAGAAAATAGATAAGACAAAGACAGTGATTAATATTGAAAAGGTAGAAGATTTAGAAAAACTTAAGGAGATATAGGGAGGAGTACTTATGCTAGAAGGAAAGATTGCGATTATAACAGGTGCCAGCAGGGGAATTGGTCGCCAAACGGCAATAACACTAGCAGGCTATGGTGCTACTGTGATTGTTAACTACTGTGGTTCCAAGGAAAGAGCTGAGGAAGTAGTTGCACAGATTATAGCAGATGGTGGAAGAGCAATTGCTTATAAAGCTGATGTTTCAAAACTTGATGAGACACAAGCTATGTTTGAAGCTGTGATAAGCCAGTTCGGCAGAATTGATATCTTAGTAAACAATGCAGGAATTACAAGAGATAATCTAGTGATGAAGATGAGTGAAGAAGAGTTTACTCAGGTTATTGATACGAATTTATTGGGCGTATTTCATTGCATCAAGCAAGTTAGCCGCATTATGCTAAAGCAAAGAAGTGGTAGAATTATCAATCTTTCTTCCGTAGTTGGAGTGATAGGCAATGCAGGTCAAATCAATTATTGTGCTGCGAAAGCAGGAGTCATTGGAATGACCAAATCACTTGCACGTGAGCTAGGAAGTCGTGGTATTACCGTGAATGCGGTGGCTCCTGGATTTATTCAGACGGAAATGACAGAGCTTCTGTCTGATCAGGTAAAAGAAGGTGTCCTAGCACAGATTCCATTGAAAAAACTTGGAGATGTAAAGGATGTTGCTGAAACGATTGCCTTCCTGGGTTCAGAAAAAGCGGCTTATATTACTGGTCAAGTAATTCAAGTGGATGGCGGCATGGGAATGTAGTAATGGTTTCAGATCATAGCTTAATTACAGTACTCACGTATACAGGTGAAAGCACAGTTTCCTCTTCTGTATGCCTTAATCGTACATGAATGTACGCTTATGTCATACAAAGAAGAAAACTGTACGTTCAACAGTATATTTAGAGTACAGGATAATCAAGCTCTCATCTGAAACTTGAAAATAAATAGGAAGAGTGAGGTAAGGTATGAAGAGAGTAGTAGTCACTGGTATGGGGGCAGTTACCCCAATTGGTAATACAGTTGAGGAGTTTTGGGCAAATGTAAAGAAGGGTAGGGTTGGTATTGGACCGATCACTTACTTTGATACCACAGAATATAAAGCAACTTTAGCCGCACAGGTCAAGGACTTTGAAGCAGCATCTCGTATGGATCCAAAAGCAGCAAGACGTATGGAGCTTTTCAGCCAATATGCAGTAGCAGCTGCAGATGAAGCCATAAAGAACGCTGGTCTTGATCTTGAGAAGGAAGATTTATTTCGAATTGGCGTATCCGTTGGCTCTGGGATTGGAAGCCTTCAAATTATAGAAAAAGAATATGAAAAGATGTTAGAAAAAGGACCAAAACGTACCAATCCATTATTTGTACCTTTGATGATTAGTAATATGGCAGCGGGGAACGTGTCCATAGCTTTTGGTTTGAAGGGAAAATGTATTAACGTTGTTACTGCTTGTGCAACGGGAGCCCACTCCATCGGTGAAGCTTATCGTGCTATCCAGTGCAATGAAGCGGATGTAATGGTATGTGGTGGAACCGAAGCAGCGATTACAAAGCTTGGTATTGCAGGTTTTGGGGCTCTTACAGCTTTAAGTCCAGAAACAGACCCATTGAAAGCTTCTATTCCATTTGATAAGAACCGCTCAGGCTTTGTCATGGGTGAAGGCGCTGGTATTGTTGTTCTAGAATCCTATGAGCATGCAGTGGCCCGTGGTGCTAATATATTAGCTGAAATTGCTGGCTATGGTGCAACAGGTGATGCTTATCATATTACTTCTCCTGCGGAAGATGGGGAAGGTGCAATGCATGCAATGTTGTTTGCCATCAAGGAAGCAGGGCTTGAACCAAAGGATGTGGATTATGTGAATGCTCATGGAACCAGTACCCATCACAATGATTTATTTGAAACCATTGCGATAAAGAAAGCATTTGGTGAGCATGCATATCAGCTTAACATCAATTCGACCAAGTCGATGATTGGTCATTTACTTGGAGCAGCAGGCGGTGTGGAGTTTATCGTCGCTGTAAAATCCGTAATGGAAGATTTTATCCATGCAACTGCAGGTTATGAAACACCTGATGAGGAATTGGATTTGGATTATACAAAAGTTGCTAGAACAGACAAGAAGGTGAATGTTGCGATTAGCAATTCCCTCGGTTTTGGTGGACATAATGCTACTTTATTAGTTAAGAAATTTAAACTCTAGGAGGATGTCAGATGGAGATCAAAGATATTATTACATTAATTCATGCTGTATCAGAATCGAAGTTGAGTAGCTTTGAATACCAAGAAGGAGAAACAAAACTTTCCTTTCAAATCAATCAAGGGATGACTTCAATTCCTGTACCAGAAGTCTTGGTGACACCACAGTTTACATCCTTAGAAACAGATACGGCACCTGATCCATGTCATATCATAACTTCACCGATGGTTGGTACCTTCTACAGTGCAGGAAATGAAGATGGCAAGCCATTTATCAAGGTTGGAGATAGCATAAAGAAGGGTCAGGTGATTGGTATTGTAGAAGCCATGAAGTTGATGAATGAAATCGAAAGCCCATACGAAGGAGTTGTTGAAGAGATTTTAGTCGCTAACCGTGATATGGTTGGATTTGATCAGAAGTTAGTGCGTATACGCCCACTTTAATATGCAAAAGGAGAGACATCATGTTAACCAGTAAAGAAATTATGGAGATTATCCCTCATCGTAGTCCGTTTTTATTAGTGGATAGAATCCTTGAATTGGAACCAGGCTTTCGTGCGATTGGTAAGAAGTGCGTTAGCTATAATGAACCTTTTTTTGCAGGACATTTTCCAAATGAACCAGTAATGCCAGGCGTTCTTGTGGTTGAGGCGTTAGCACAGGTAGGTTCTGTTATTATCCTTTCCATGGAGGAAAATAAGGGCAAGAATGCGTACTTTGGCAGTATTAATAAAGCAAGATTTCGAAATAAGGTCTTACCTGGTGATGTACTGATACTTGAAGTGGAACTGATAAAGTGCAAGGGGCCTGTTGGTGTAGCAAGTGCAAAGGCTTATGATGGTGAGAAGGTATTTGCAGAAGCAGAAATCACATTTGTTATTGGCTCATAAAATTAAAATTCTTATTTGGTTTTATCCGCATTCATATAGAGTGTATGAAATAAGCTAGCAGATTGGAGTTCATAGATGTTTAAAAAGATATTAATTGCAAATCGAGGCGAAATTGCAGTTCGTGTCATTCGTGCCTGCAGAGAGATGGGAATTGAGACAGTTGCTGTTTATTCCACGGCAGATAAAGATAGCTTGCATGCGCAATTAGCGGATGAAGCTGTCTGCATAGGACCAGCAGCCTCAAAAGACAGCTATCTTAAGATGGAACGTATCCTGAGCGCTACTCTGGCATCTGGTGCGGAAGCGATACACCCTGGATTTGGCTTCTTATCAGAGAATAGTAAATTTGCTGAATTATGTGCAAGGTGCAATATTGTTTTTATCGGACCAGATGGTGATGTAATCGACCGTATGGGTAATAAATCAGAAGCTCGCAATACCATGATTAAGGCTAAGGTACCGGTGGTACCAGGGACGAAAGAAGCTGTGTATGATGTGGCAGCTGCTAAGAAATTAGCGGATGAGATTGGATATCCTGTTATGATTAAAGCGAGTGCTGGCGGTGGCGGAAAAGGTATGCGTATTGCACGAAACCCAGAGGAGTTTTCTAAGCTATTTGAAACTGCTCAAAAAGAGGCTAAGAATGCTTTTGCAGACGATACTATGTACATCGAGAAATATATAGAAGGTGCAAAGCACATTGAATTTCAAATATTAGCAGATAATTACGGCAATGTTATACATCTTGGAGAGCGTGATTGTTCTGTTCAGAGACGGCATCAGAAGATGATTGAAGAAGCTCCATGTGTGGTGATTTCTGATGAGCTTAGAGAAGAGATGGGTGCGGTCGCTGTCAAAGCTGCAAAGGCAGCTGGATATAAAAATGCAGGAACGATAGAATTTATATTAGATAAAGACAAGAATTATTATTTTATAGAAATGAATACAAGAATCCAGGTGGAGCATGGAATCACCGAAATGGTAACTGGCATCGACTTGATTAAGGAGCAGATTAAAGTTGCAGCGGGGGAAGGCTTAAGCTTTTGCCAAGAGGATATTAAGATCAAGGGCCATGCCATTGAATGTAGAATCAATGCAGAATGCCCTAACCGAGGCTTCTTACCTTCCCCAGGTACGATTGATGCCTTGCATCTTCCAGGTGGATTTGGAATTCGAATCGACACCATGTTATACCAAGGTTATACGATTCCACCAATCTATGACTCCCTGGCAGCAAAGGTGATTGCACATGCACCTAGCAGAGAAGAGGCAATTCAAAAGATGCTTAGCGCTTTGGGTGAGTTAGTCATTGAGGGAATTGAAACGAATACAGAATTTCTCTACGATTTGATGAATGAGGAAGAGTATCTCAAGGGCGATATCACCACAGATTTCGTTGAGAAAGTTCTGAAAAGAAAGTAGGTTGATCTATGGGCATGTTTAAGAAAACTACAGGGGCGAAGGATATGAAGCGCAATGAAAAAGTCAGAGTGATGATGAATGAACCACAAGTTCCAGATGGCTTATTTCAGAAATGTGACAAGTGTGGAGAAATCATCTATGCTGAGGACATCATAACGAATTACTATATCTGTCCTAACTGTAGCAATTACTTTCGCATTACACCAAGAACACGCTTAAGTATGGTTCTTGATAAGAATACTTTTGTTGAGTTAAACAGTGATTTGCCAGTGAGTGACCCATTAAACTTTCCAGGTTATGTTTCAAAGCTAGAACATATGAAGTCATTAACCAATTTAGATGAAGCGGTGATTACAGGAGTCGGTAAAATCAATGGTGAAGCAGTTGCCATTGGTGTCATGGCATCAACCTTTTTGATGGGTAGTATGGGAGAAGTGGTAGGTGAAAAAATTACTCGATTGATTGAACACGCTACCAAGGAGGAACTTCCACTTGTTATCTTTTGTTGTTCTGGCGGTGCACGTATGCAGGAGGGAATCATCTCCTTAATGCAAATGGCAAAGACCAGTGCAGCCTTAAAACGTCACTCAGATGCTGGGCTGATTTATATATCCGTGCTGACCGATCCTACAACTGGCGGTGTTGTAGCAAGTTTTGCTATGTTAGGTGATGTGATTCTTGCAGAACCAGGAGCCTTAATTGGCTTTGCAGGCCCTCGCGTAATCGAGCAGACCATTGGTCAAAAGTTACCGGAAGGCTTCCAGAGAGCCGAGTTCTTAGTAGAGCATGGGTTGGTTGACAAGATCGTAAAGCGTAGTCGTTTAAAATCTGTTCTTTTTTTCTTGATTATCACGAGCAAGAAAGAAATCAATGAGTTGAGCTACGATAAGGACGACGAAATTGTAAAGGGTGAATTAGCAGCTGAGGATGTTACAGAGATCGATGAATTCTAGTAGGAGGCAAATACATGGAGAATAGTAGAACTGCTTGGGAACGTGTAAAAATTGCCCGAGGCAATGAGCGTCCTACAAGTATTGATTATATAACACATATTTTTGATCGCTTCTTAGAGCTACATGGAGATCGCTTGTGCCGAGATGATGGAGCAATTGTTGCTGGTATCGCTACGATAAACCAAATTCCAGTGACTGTGATCGGACAGCAAAAAGGTCGTAACATGAAGCAAAACATGAAGAGAAACTTCGGTATGCCTTATCCAGAAGGTTATAGAAAAGCCTTACGCTTGATGAAACAGGCGGAAAAGTTTAATCGTCCAATCATTTGTTTTGTGGATACCCCAGGAGCCTTCTGTGGTATCGAAGCAGAGATGAGAGGCCAGGGTGAAGCAATCGCAAGGAATCTGTTTGAGATGTCCTCGATTAAAGTTCCTATTCTATCTATCGTCATTGGAGAAGGAGGAAGTGGTGGCGCTCTGGCGCTTGCCGTTGCCAATGAAGTATGGATGTTAGAGAATTCAACCTATTCTATCTTATCTCCTGAAGGCTTTGCTTCTATTCTATGGAAGGATAGCAAACGGGCGGATGAGGCAGCGGGAATCATGAAAATCACTGCAGATGATCTCTATCAACTTGAGGTTGTGGATCAAGTCATTATGGAGCAGGCAAGTAATACTTCAGATAACATGGATGATGCAGAGTCCCATGTACTGGAATCAGATGCAAGGGATTCAAGCGTGAATGATATAGAGAAAGAGTTAGAGACGAAAGAAGAAGCAATAGAAGAAACAAGGGATGAGCCAAAGGAAGAAACAGAGAAGACTTGTCAGTATCTCACGGCTGCTAATATGGATTATGTAGCAGGGCTAATCAAAGAAGGTATCCTTAAGTTCTTAGATCGCTATCGGGATAAAGGTGATAGTATTGTGTTAGAACGTTATGAACGATTCCGTAAGTTTTAAAGGGAAGTATAAAAAAGGGAGTTCCTGTAAAAAGGAATTCCCTTTTTTATACAGGCGTAACAGTAACCTTGTCTCTTGGACTGTGGCAGCAATAAATTGACTACATTTTTCTTTTGTTTCATATATTGAAGTAAATAAAATCTATATAAGGACAAAACATGGATAGTCAGAAGGTAGAAAACCAGCTCAACCTTGCACTGGATACACCGCAAGCAGAACGAGATAAAACCTTGGAGTTAAATGTTGGCTTTGATGTAGAAACCAGAGAATGGGAACTTATTGTTAGATATAATACAGGATTAGCAAGCTTGGCTCAAGAGATAGGATTTCGATACGTAGAATTATTGAATAATTACGCTATCATAACAATTAGAGAGGATCTGATTGATCGATTAGCTCAGTTTACCCAGATTGAATATATTGAAAAACCTAAAAGATTGTTTTACGAGATCCAATTTGGAAGGTCTATCTCCTGTGTACCAGCAGTTGAGAGAGCGCCTTTTAACCTTACGGGTAAGGGTGTTATCGTAGCTATTATTGACTCGGGAATCGATTATGCTCATCCGGATTTTCGTAATGAAGATGGAAGTACTCGAATTATCGCTCTATGGGATCAAACGGTTCGCCCTACGGAAGGACTAGGGCCGCCAGAAGGTTATGTGGAGGGGATCTTATTTACCCGGGAAAGGATTAATGAAGCCTTAGCACAAAGCTCAAGACAAGCGCAGGCAAGAATTGTACCTACCGTGGATACCTCAGGTCATGGAACTCACGTGGCTGGAATCGCGGCTGGGAATGGGAGGGCTTCTGAAGGAAGATACAAAGGAGTTGCTACCGGAAGTGATTTACTTATTGTAAAGCTAGGACGTCCAATGCCTGATTCTTTTCCGTCTACCACTCAGTTGATGACAGCAATTGATTTTGTAATACGGACTGCTCTAAGACTTAGCCAGCCTGTTGCGATTAATTTAAGTTTCGGTAATAATTATGGCTCCCATGATGGACGGTCTATCTTAGAAAACTATATCAATGATGTATCTGGTGTTTGGAAAAATAGCATTATGATTGGAACGGGAAATGAAGGAGCATCAAGAACTCACACAGGAGGAATCTTAGTTGAAAATCAAGTGGAATCCATTGAACTTGTAATCGGAGAGTCCATACCAGGAATGAATCTACAAATCTGGAAGAATTACTTTGATGTGTTCGATATAGCAATCGTGCATCCAAGTGGAAGGCGGGTTGGACCGATTCAAGAGATTCTAGGGACACAGCAATTTAGACTAGGGGAGACAGAAATCTTACTCTATTTTGGAAAACCACAACCTTACAATAGTGCACAAGAAATATACTTTGATTTTATACCTACAAGAGACTATATATCTTCAGGGGTATGGAGGATAGAGTTAACACCAAGAAAAATTGTTGTAGGGAATTTCGATATGTGGCTACCAGCAACTGCAACCATAGGTAGACAGTCAGGTTTTTTGTTTCCAGTACCAGAATTAACACTCACTACTCCTTCCACGGCATTTCGGGCAATCTCAGTGGGGGCCTATGATGCAAGAACAGATAGTGTAGCCCCCTTCTCTGGTCGTGGGTATACGAGAGACGGATCATATATTAAGCCAGATTTAGTAGCCCCTGGGGTTGACATTACCTCGGCTTCTCCAGGAGGGGGATATACGGTGCGTTCTGGAACCTCAATGGCAACTCCATTCGTAACCGGAGCCGCTGCCCTATTGATGCAATGGGGGATTTTGGATGGGAATGATCCATATCTGTATGGGGAGAAGATGAGAGCGTATTTGATAAGGGGAGCCAGGCCGCTGGCTGCATTTTTGGAGTATCCGAATCCTCAGGTGGGCTATGGGGCCTTGTGTGTGAGGGATAGTATACCAGATTGATTATTCATTACACCATGCATATGTTGTCTAACATCTTATAAAGGAACAGGGTTGCTGTCGCTACTAACATGACAGCAAGCCTGTTCTTTGCGTTTGTGATATGGAAATGAGAATAGGTAGTACTTGAGTGATACAGTTGGTCATAAGTTATCAAAACTGATAATTAGAGAAATCCATATTGCGGTATTGAGTAATATTATAGCCGTAGACTTTCTTAAATTGTTTCAAGAAATAGTTGATGTCGCGATATCCGAGTTGATAAGTAATTTCAAATGTCTTTAGATTTGTATTTCTTAGTAGATATTCGGCTCTAGTCATTTTAATTAAGGTTACATAATCGCTATAATGTATACCTGTTTTCGTAAAAAATACATTGCTTAGATATGTATTATTCATAAAGAAAATCTCAGAGATTATCTTTAGTTTCAAATCAGACTCTGGGTTAGTTAAGATGTAGTCACAAATCTTTTGAATATTATGATCTTTGGTATTGGGATGTAGTTTATTGATTATCTTGACTAAGGATGCTATCCTCTTGCAATAGAACTCTTTATGAATGTTGTTTCTTACTTCGTGTAGAAAGCCATTTTCATGAAAGTGATTGGAGTTTACGAACTTATGCAGCCATTCATACTTTTGATAGACTGCTGTAATGATATTATCGTAGAATTTCTTTACGATAATGTCTGCTTTTGTAATATTATTTTGTAAAAGAATATAGAGATTATCCAAAGTGACCTTAAATAAATGAATCGCTGACATATCATAGTTTGTGATACATTGAAGGATATATCTTTCTTCAGAGGTAGGATAAGCCCACTCTTTCATCATTTCTGATAAGTCAATTGCCTTTTGATTCGGCTCAGTTTCAGCTAAGTGAGCTTCATCTAGAATCATATTAATCATAGTGAGAGTCTCACTACAGATTATTCTAAAGTCGAATATCATGTCAATTCCATCTTGATCAATACCTTCCTCGCATGCCAGCCCTATCAACTCCTTGTTTAAACTTTGCAGTCGACTAATTGATTCTATTAAGTTTTTATTAACGTCTTCATAACTCATAATTATTACTCCAAATCTACAGGCATTATAGATAATATCATACTAATTATATATGTATAGAATGTTATAAAGATACAACTTTTTTTATATATTGTCAATTTAAATTTCATGTAAGTAACAATCAATGTAGTCAAGGGGACTGTTAATGTCAAATCAAGCTAACTGTTTGTTTTATAATGTGATTATATTTCTTTATATCTGATACCGAATCCAAATATATCCTAGTATTTATCAAAATATCCTCTATTGCAAACGAAAGGAAAATATCATAAAGTATATCAACAACATAGTAAACATATAAGAATACTAAGTGTTAAAATTGTAACACAGAAGGAGATTAAGAATGGGAAGATTATTTACATCAGAATCGGTAACAGAGGGGCATCCAGATAAGATAGCAGATCAGATTTCAGATGCTATCTTGGATGCATTGATTGAACAGGATCCATACTCCAGAGTTGCAGCAGAGACAACGGTGGCAACAGGATTAGCCTTGGTAGTAGGTGAGATTACGACGACTGCCTATGTGGATATTCCAAAAATTATTCGTAATACAATTCGTGAAATTGGTTATACAGGTGAGATGGTCGGGTTTGATGCAGACTCCATTGCGGTACTTACTTCCATTGATGAACAGTCAGCCGACATTGCCCTGGGTGTGGATAAAGCTTATGAGTCAAAGCAGATAGGTGTGAGTGAAGACTTTGGTACAGGTGCTGGCGACCAGGGGATTATCTTTGGCTATGCTACCAATGAAACGCCAGAATACTTACCGCCAGCAATTTCCTATGCTCACAGATTAAGCAAAAAATTATCAGAGGTTCGAAAAAACGGTAGGCTAAACTACTTAAGGCCGGATGGCAAATCTCAGGTAACGGTGGAATTTGATGATGATGGTAAGCTAGCAAGAGTGGATACCATTGTTATATCAACTCAGCATAGCGCAGATGTTACCTTAGAACAGATTAAAGAGGAGGTTTTAAAATACATAATTAGAGATGTAATTCCTGCAGAATTATTGGATGAGAACACAAAGTATTATGTGAATCCAACGGGACGTTTTGTAATCGGAGGACCACAGGGGGATGCAGGCTTAACAGGAAGAAAGATTATTGTTGATACCTATGGTGGAACAGGAAGACATGGAGGAGGTGCTTTCTCTGGAAAAGATCCTACAAAAGTAGACCGTTCCGCAGCCTATGCAGCAAGATGGGTTGCAAAGAATTTAGTGGCAGCAGGCTTAGCTGATAGATTAGAGATTGAATTAGCCTATGCAATTGGTGTGGCCAGACCAGTATCCATTGCCGTGGATACCTTTGGGACCGGGAAACTATCGGAGGAGATGATCGTAGGGATCATAAAAGAGCTGTTTGACCTAAGACCAACAGCAATTATAGCAGCTCTTGATCTGAGAAGACCGATCTATAAGCAAACAGCTGCTTATGGCCATTTTGGAAGAACAGATATCGATTTACCATGGGAGAGATTAGATAGAGTAGAAGAGATTAAACAATTGATTGGCCTTGTGTTAAGTAGATAATATCAGACAATTAATATTGGTGAGAAGGGAGAATTAAATAATGAAAGGAAAAATAAGCACTTTTATTTCAATAATAGCAGTTACTGTAATTCTGGCAGGTTCCTTGCTTGGATGCAGCAAGGAGGCGAAAGAGACAGGAAAAACGAATGCACAGGAGGAGAATGGCTCATCAGAGCAAATAGATGCCGATGGTTTAGTGGTTCGTTCCTCTCTGTTTCATACCCCAGCTTATGATACCCAACTTTATATAGCAAAGGAGAAAGGATTCTTTGAGGAGGAGTTTGCAAAGGATAATATTACATTGGAACTTACCAGTTTCGCAAATGGACCGGCAGCAAATGAGGCATTAATTGCAGGTCAAATTGATATTGCCTTTGCCATTGGAGATCAACCTATGATTACTGGTATCGTAGCAGGATCAAATGCTACAGCTATAGCGAAACTATCCAGGCAAACATCAACCCAGGGGATTTATGTCGCTGCTGATTCTGATATCACATCGGTAGCAGACTTAAAAGGGAAAGGTCTTGGCGTAGCCGTTGGAACCTTTACCCATAAGTGTGTCATAGGTATTCTAGAAGACAATGGACTTAGTGAAGATGATGTGGAAATTGCAAATCTGTTGACAATCAACGAACAGATTGCTGCACTAGAAGGTGGAGATATTGCTGGATTTGCATCCAATTACTCAACTACTTACGAATATGTGAAAGCTGGAACCTTGAAGCAGTTAGTGGATTTTACTAATCATCCTGCTGCTACTTATCTAGTAGTAAGCAATGATTTTATTAAAAAATATCCAGAAGTTACACAAAGATTAGTCAATGTCATTGTTAGAACCCAACAGTGGGCCAATGAGAATCAGGAAGAAGCAGCTAAACTTGTAGCAGAATTTACAGGGCAGAATTATGATGCGGTATATGAGCTGCGATCCCGGGTTGACTTTAATCTAGCGATTACACAGGAGGATATAAAGCAGACGGAGAATACTTACAAATTCCTTTTAGATCATGATTATGTCTCAAATGAGCTTGAAGACACTAGCGTCATATTTAACGATAGCTTTATTACGAAAGCTCTGGCTGAGCTAGGAAAATAAAATGGGAGGGTGATCAGCATGATAGATATCAGCGATTGGCGTAACAAAGAATTGAGCTTTTATGAGGTGGTAAGTAAATATCCTCAGATTCCAAGATTGCTTATCTTAAAAATAGACTTAAGTAGGAGAGGGGTAGTATATACAAGGGAGGCTTTGGAGGCAGTAGATCCTGATCTTCATTATATTGATCCCAATAATTTTCATACCGATGAAAAGTTAGTTGCACCACTTGGATTTCTATTACGAGACGGATCTTCCGTATGTAGGACGCATACAGAAAGCTATGAGTTTCACCGAGAACCTTATATGATAGACTACATTGAGAATAAGTTCGTAATTGTAGATGAGGGAAAGACGTTAGAAGAAATCTTTCCTTGGGAGAAACCTGATTTCTATGATAAGGTGACTAGTAATGGAACAGCAATGAATCGAGTTGCGGCAGTGAGATCACAAAGATTTGAAGTACACCCTAATCTGGTTTGTCATTACTGGGATAATCCCAAGGATGGATGTAAATATTGCAATCTATTTGCCTTGCATAGAAAAGATGCAGGTATTGGATATCCAGATTCTTTCTTTCAGGATATCGAGGAAACTAGTATTGAAGCTTTTAAACAAAAGGGAAGATATTCCAATGTGCATATGACAGCTGGTTCCATTCTATCTGGTAAAGAATTATTTGAAGATGAACTAGATTTATATATAAAATCAATCCAGGCAGTTGGCAAAGCATTTAAGGATCAATGGATACCGATGCAGATTGTAGCCAGCGCATTTAATGAGCGCCAACTAAAACGGTTAAAGAATGAAACAGGAATTACTAGCTTTGATACGGATATGGAAGTATTTGATGAAAGCTTGTATGAGTGGATTTGCCCGGGGAAGGCAAAAACGGTTGGATATCAGGAGTGGAAAAAACGACTGTATACCGCTGTTGATGTATTTGGAAGAGGAAACGTTAATACAGGAGTTGTTGTTGGTGTAGAATTAGCCCAGCCAAACGGATATCAATCGGAAGATGAGGGCTATGAGAAAATATTAAAAGAAGCAGAGTCAATCGTACAACATGATGTTGCAATCACCATGAATATTTGGAATCCTGTCAAAGGTTCAATTCTATTTAAACAAAATAATCCATCATTGGAATATTATGTTCGTGTAGCTCAAGGATTTGCAGAGCTTCATAAACAATATCACATATCTATTATTCCTGATGATTATCGTAGATGCGGAAATCATGCAAATCTTGACCTGGATCGTTTATTGCAGCTTTGATAACATGAAATAAGGTATTTAAGAGAGGGGTGTTTATATATTATGGCTATTAAAATTAAGGAAGAATTAAAAGAAATTCTAGCAGACGAAGATACGATCAAAGTCATCGCCAGCGTAGATCTGGAAGGTAAACCCCATGTGGTGGTAAAAGGGAGTATCTCCCTGAATGAGAATAACCAAATTAGGTATCTAGAGTTTCTGGAGAATTCGAGAACAAACAAAAATTTATTGGCAAGTCTTTGGTTTGATAAAACGTTGGCTATCACGGTATTATCGAAAGATAGAAGAAGCTTTCAAATTAAGGGAAGACCCATTAGAACAAGTATTGCAGGCCGTGAGTTTGAAGAGGAATATAAGAAGGCTCAGGAGAGACATCCAGACAATGATTTATCAGCAATCTATTATATCGACGTGGATGAAATTATTGAAGAGACTTATTCTGTAAGAAGAGCAGAAGAATCTAAGAAAAATCCCTTGTATGTTCATCTGGATCGTTTAACAAAATAAGCTGAAGAGCCTAAAGGGGGTAGCGATGGTAGATAAGGATGGAAGTAAGAATCTAGTGAAACGAAGTAAAGTCATAAAGCACAAAGTATTCATAATAGCGGTATCAATCATTGCCCCGATTTTGCTTGTTTCTATTTGGTATGTGGCTAGTGCAAGTGGGGCAATTAATAAGGCAGTTTTACCATCTCCAGGTAAGATTGCAGGCACATTCTTAAAGTATATGGAAAACGGAAAACTTGGAGAGAATCTGTTGGTTAGTGGCATCAGGGTTATGAAAGGCTTTCTTATTGGAGCCTTTGCGGGTATTATTCTTGGTAGCTTTATGGGCTTATCTAAAACAATTTACCGTTTTCTAAATTCTTTGGTGGGAATCTTTCGACCAGTACCAATGATAGCATGGATACCTTTATTAATTCTCTGGCTGGGGATTGGAGAAGAGTCAAAAGTCAGTGTCATTGTAATTGGAAGCTTCTGGCCTGTGCTCCTTAATACGATTCACGGAATTCATTCTGTGGACGTTAAGATGATTGAGGTGGCATCCATATTAGAAAAGAGTAATTACCAGATATTAAGAAAGATAATTCTTCCGGCAGCTTTACCTTCAATCTTTACAGGTATCCGTATTGGAATGGGCTCGGCTTGGACCTGTGTTGTTGCAGCAGAGATGATAGCAGCATCCAAGGGGATTGGTTATATGATTACTTATGCCAGAGAATTATCTCAGTCAGATGTAGTGCTTGTAGGGGTATTCTCCATAGGAGTAGTCGGATTATCCATTGATGTTGGCATTCAAAAATTGAAGACACACCTACTTAAGTGGAATAATGCAGAGAAGTAGGAGGGAAAGTATGATTAGGGGAACTGAGAAAATCAATAAATTGGTAATTCGTAATATTCAAAAGAACTTTGATCTTGATCTTAATAAGATTGAAGTACTAAAAGATATTGATTTAGCTGTTAATGAAGGGGAATTTGTCAGTATTGTGGGAGCCAGCGGATGCGGTAAAAGTACACTCCTAAAACTAATCATAGGTTTAGAGAAAAGTACGGATGGAGAAATCATCATTGGTGAACGGAAGGTATCAAGACCGTCTATAGACTGTGGTATGGTATTTCAGGAGGCCAGGTTATTCCCTTGGTTGACCGTAGAGAAAAATATTGAGTTTGGAATAGCAAAAAAAATGAGTAAAAAAGAAAGAAGGAAGATTGTTGAGGAACATATTAAGTTAGTAGGGCTATCAGGCTTTGAAAAAGCATTACCTAAGCAATTATCTGGTGGTATGCAACAAAGGGTCAGTATAGCCAGAGCATTAGTAAACCGTCCAGAAGTTCTTCTGCTAGATGAACCCTTTGGTGCTCTTGACGCATTGACCAGAATTCATATGCAAAATGAAGTGTTAAACATATGGTCAACTGAGAAGAATACTATGATTCTGGTAACTCATGATATTGATGAAGCAATCTTTTTAAGTGATCGAGTTATTGTAATGTCTGACCGGCCAGGATGCATAAAAGAGGTGATGCCCGTAGATATGCCACGGCCGAGGGACAGAAGTAGTGAAGAATTTGTTAGGATCAGGACTAAAATATACAAACTGTTTTTTAAGAGCTCTAATATCGATTTAGAATATTACTTATAATAAAGATATGATACACAAAAGAGAAGCATCCCCTTGTCTTCTATAATTATCGTAAAAAACATCATTTTGACATTTACGACAGAATTATTATTTTTTATTGTTACTTTATTTGTTAGTATCAATATAACAAAAAAGTAGAATGGAGGCAGGGAATTATGGGTATATGTAAAATGGGGAAAGTAAGTTTAAAGAGATTGTTTGCTCTAATGTTGATGGTTTTCGTCATCGTATCTTCAATGGGAATAAGTGTGGCACAAGTATCAGCGGCAACAAAGTCAAAGAAGTTTTCGATAGACAAAACATCGTACACACTGAACGTAGGAAGTACTGTGACGCTGAAAGTAAGCAACAACACAATAGATAAAGGAAAAATTGAATGGTCAAGTAGTGATAAAAAGATTGCCAGGGTAAATTCGAAGGGCTTGGTAAAAGGAATTAAGAATGGAACTGCGACCATTACCGTACAAATTAAGGGAAGCCAGTATAAGGCTAGCTGTAAGGTACAGGTTATTACACCAGCAAAGCAAGTAAGCTTGAATCAAACCAGTGTAAGCCTAAACGTTGGAGAAAAGGCAACGTTAAAAGGGACAGTATCACCAAAAACAGCTAGTAATAAATCCTTAGAGTTTAGCAGCTCAAATAAGAGTGTTGCTACAGTAAGCTCTACGGGAGTTGTGAAAGGAATTAAGAACGGAACCGCAACTATTACAGTGAAAGTTAAGGGAACCAATATAAAGGAAAGCTGTAAAGTGACGGTGAAAACACCAGCCGAAGAATTAAGCTTGGATAAAACTAGTGCAAGCATAAGAGTTGGAGAAAAGGTAACAATTAAAGGAACTGTTTTACCGACAACAGCTAGTGACCAAACCTTGTTATTCACCAGTTCCAATGAAAATATTGCAAAGGTATCTTCACAGGGAGTGATTCAGGGTATCAGTGTAGGAACGGCAAAGATTACCGTTATGGTTAAGAACACAAACTTGACAACAACTTGTGAAGTGACGGTTCTTGAAGCAATAAAGAGTGATGGGGTAGTCAATACGCAGCCAAGCAATGAGGTAATTGCTGCCAAGCAAATTGTATTGAATAAGACAGAAATTACACTTAATGAAGCAGAGACGGATAAGATTATCGCAACTGTACATCCTCAAAATGCTAGTAACAAAGTAGTTATATTTAGCAGCTCCAATAATGAAGTGGTAACTGTGGATGCAAGTGGAAATATAACCGCGATCAAAGCAGGTAATGCAACCATAACTGCAAGGGTAGCAGGTACATCAGTAAGTGCTACTTGTAATGTAGTGGTTAAAAAGGAAGAAGTTAGATTGTCTTATGAAGGATACAATCTAAAATGGCATGATGATTTTGAAGGGACATCATTAAATCGAGAGGATTGGAACGTTGAAACACATGAAGTAGGCTGGGTAAATAACGAGTTACAGGAGTATGTTGATTCAGAGCACAATATTTTGGTTAAAGATGGGAATCTTGAGATTAAACCAATTAAAACAGTAGATGAACATGGTACAATAAGCTATACCTCAGGAAGAGTAAATACACAGAATAAGCATGATTTTACTTATGGCTTGTTTGAGGTAAGAGCAAAGGTTCCAGCAGGCAAAGGTTTCTTACCAGCATTTTGGATGATGGCAACAGATGAGAATCTCTATGGTCAGTGGCCAAGATGTGGCGAAATTGATATTATGGAGATTATGGGACAACAAAATGATAAGTTATATGGAACGCTTCATTATGGTAATCCACATAACGAAAGTCAAGGAACACATATATTGACTGGAGATAATTTTACGGATAATTACCACACCTTCTCTTGTGAATGGGAACCAGGAAAGATTCGCTGGTATATTGATGGCGTGCTCTACCACGAAGAAAGCGATTGGTATTCTACTACAATTGGACAGGGGACGATAACTTATCCAGCACCATTTGATCAGCCATTTTATATGATTTTAAATCTTGCAGTAGGTGGAAACTGGGTAGGTAATCCAGATGGAACAACCGGTTTCGAAAATGCAGCATATGTTATTGATTATGTTAAGGCATATCAAAAGGACAGTTATGATGATAATGTAAAGAGACCAATCAAGGAAGTCGATTTGAGAGATCCAGATGTGAATGGAAACTACATAAATAATGGTAATTTTGCAACAGCTGAAGACTTAAATGATGCGATTCATTGGAAGTTTATGACTGCATTAGAAGGAGAAGCAACAACTCTAATTTCAGACAATGCAATTAGGATAGCTAGCACCAATGCTGGTACGGTGGATTACAGCGTGCAGTTGGTACAGGCTGATATTCCTCTTCAAAAGGGAGCAAGCTATATGGTAAGCTTTGATGCTTACTCGTCTGAAGCTAGAAGCATGAAGACAGCAGTGAAAGCACCAGATCGTGGTTATGCAGAGTACATGACATCGAAAACAGTTGATTTAACTACGGACAAAAAAACATATACCTATGAGTTTAAGATGGAAAGTGATTCGGATGCCAATGGTCGATTGGAGTTTAATATGGGAGCTGCAGGTTCCACCGCAGATATCTATATTAGTAATGTATGGATTAAAAAGACAAAGTCCCCAGATCCAGATGAGAAAGAAGTCAAAAGCATTTTAGCAGATGGTAATTACGTTTATAATGGTGCTTTCCAGGAAGGTGATGCTCGACTTGGATATTGGGAAATTACAAATCAGGTAGGTGCTTTGGTTACTGTAACAAATGAGAATACAGTTCGAAAATTAAAGGTAGTAGTTTCAAATGAAGGGACAAAGCCAGAGGACGTTTTGGTGAAGCAATCAGATCTTGCTATTGTAGCTGGTAACGTTTATGCTTTAAGTTTTGATGCACAGGCAGACCTTGCAAGGGATATGAAGATTGTGGTTGCAGGAAAAGAGGTCATCGCTAATCTTTCAAGTGATGCTAAGTCTTATAATTTTAAAATTGTGTTACCAGAAACAATAGAGAACAAAGACATTGCTTTCTACATGGGAGAGAAAGGAACAACTTATCTTGACAATATAAGACTGGTAGAAGATGTTCTGATAAAAAATGGTTCCTTTAATGCAGGATTAGCAGGATATGAGTGGTTTGTGGATTCTTCTGCAGGCGCAAGTATTGTTGTAGATAGTATCACAGAAGATAATGCAGCAGATATTACGATTAAAAACACTGCTGATGTAGACTGGAAGATTCAGTTAAAGCAAAACAATGTTGAAATGAAAAAAGGGCAATGGTATAAATTAACCTTCAAAGCAAAATCATCAATTGAGAGAAAAATTCGTGCGATTATGCAGGGCCAAGAGTCAAAGGGTTGGGCAGTTTATTCTGGTGAGAATATTATAACAGTTAATAATGAATATCAGACCTATGAAAAAGTATTTATGATGACCGCGGATACGGATCCACAAGCTTTTTTATGTTTTGCTCTAGGAGCAGTTGATGGTGTAATTACAGAACAACATAGAGTATGTATTGATGATATAAGCTTAGTAATGATTGAGACACCTGAGACCCCAGGAGTAGAAGCTGGAGAAAACATTCTTAAAAATGCAGACTTTAGTGATATAAGTGACAGTATGAAAGGCTGGGTTGAAACGATTGCTGTCTGGGATCCGGTAAAGGCAGCCGCAGAGCGAACAATAGCAGATGGTGCAATTACTTATAACATTAGCAATCCAGGAACAGAGGACTGGAATATACAGTTGAAACAAAATGGTATTCTTCTGGAAGCAGGAGAAACATACAGGATGACTTTTGATGTGATTTCTACGGAATCAAGAGAAATTAAGTCAGGGGTTATGAGCACTACATATGACTGGTATGGTGGCAGCGATATCACACTTGAAGCTAACGTTAGCAAGAATGTAGTATATGAATTTACTATGACTGTGGATAATCCAGCAGCAGATTTCTTCATTTCGATGGGAAAGATAGCTGGTAAGGAGACTCCGGCATCAGTAATTTCCATATCGAAGTTATCACTTGTTAAATTAGGAGAGTAGACAGTAGACGGTAAAAAGTAAAAAGTAAAAAGTATAGTGATCAGGTTATGTTTGATTTGATCACTATACTTTTATATTTGGGCGAAATCATAGTGATCATATGAAACCTATGATTTGCTTGAAGTTGACATGATATCCCACTTAATTCTGAATTTCTTTGTACGGTATCTATGCGGTGTTAGACCGGTCATCTTTTGAAAAACTTGAATAAAATGACTCTGAGAAGAAAAGGACAGGTAGTTTGCAATATCGATTATTTTATAATCAGAATATTGAAGAAGGTTCTTAGCTTTTCCAATTTTTAGTTCAATAACATACTGGTTTATTGGACGTCCCATTTCTTTGTGAAATAGTTTGGATAAATAACTTTCAGACAGACCTATATAGTCAGCAAGTGCTTTGATGGTAATTCTATAATGGATATGCCTATAAATATAGTCAATACAAAGGACGATAGGCTTGGAAAGAATCTGGCTACTTCTTAGCATATTCATTTGTCTGCAAAAATCAAGACACATACTATCATGAAGTTCAGAGATTTCTGGAATGGACTTACATTGATCCATCTTGTAGATATAGAAATCACTTAAGTTATATGCTTTTTCCTGTTCCATACCAGCATGTACACAGCAACGGGTAATCATAGCGGTTGTAACTACAAAGTGATATCGAAGATTTTGCAATGGTTTATCTGAGAGTTTTCCCATTCCTTCTGGATTCGTAAAGCTGTTTCGTTTGCAATCGTTTTCTACGTATTCTGTGTTACCATTGGCAATTGCATCATAAAAAGCAAACTCCGATTCCAAGACCCGGTGTTCTGCCAGTATTTCATGATTAATAAATTCGTTGAGGTACCATTCCTTTGATATATCCATAGGGGATTCTCCAATACTATAAGTGTATTCCTTATCCTCGTAAATTCATGTAATATTAAGTCAGTGAAAATAATAATATGTCAAAAGATTTTATGTTATGCTAATAGAAAGTTGAGAAATTACTAGGGCAAATTCATTATATACAGGAACTAGCAAAATATGTAGTGGGATAAGTTAAGAAATAAAGGTGATATATTATGATGTAGATGAATTAAAGTTAGTAGATGGTCTTATGAAATAAGAAAATTGTTACAGTTGCATGCATAGTATATAGGGAGAGCTTCACATATTTGGGGACTAGTTATGGATAAGGTAATTGATGAAAATTATTTAGATTTATTAATTGATAAAACTATTATTAATAACTATGGGCCTGCAGAAAATATCACACCCATTAATACCAGTCACTCTATGTTACATGTATTAACACAAGGAATTAATTTGTGTGATATTGCTATGTATCCATATCAGTTTTTACCATCTATATTTACATTAACCTCCATTGATTCCCTAGAAAAATCAGGAATTATTAGGATTCAGGAGAATAATAATTTTAGACTGTATGGGCAAGGAGTATTAGTAGCCGTCATTGATACAGGAATTGATTATCGACATAGGGCATTTATCAATGCTGATAATACCACTAAAATCATTGCCCTTTGGGATCAGACAATCAATGAAAATAACACACCACCCAGCAATTTTACATATGGAGCTGAGTATGACCGGGATAGAATAAATCTTGCCTTAAATAGTGAAGATCCCTTGTCAATTGTACCGTCGATTGATGAAATTGGTCATGGTACGATGTTAGCTAGTATTATTGCAGGAAATGAAAACTTAGATGAGAACTTTCGTGGGGTGGTACCTCTTGCTGAATTGGTTGTTGTGAAGATGAAACAAGCAAAGAGACTAAATCGTATCATATTCTCTGTAAGAGAAGACAGTATTTGCTATCAGGAGACCGATATTTTAGCAGCCATCTATTATGTGGAAACAGTAGCCCGGCGATTACGTAGACCTATCTCCATTTGCATTTCTATCGGAACTAGTCAAGGAGCACATGATGAAAGCGGGATTACAAGTAGCTATTTAGATAATCTAGCACAACGTCCTTGGTTTGGTGTTACAATCGCTGGAGGGAATGAAGGAAACAAAGGAAGGCATTTCTTTGGCCAAACAGGGAGTGTGACGTCGGTGACGCAAACGGTTGAATTAAGAGTTAGCAATAAAGACAAGAGGTTTGCTATGGAAATCTGGCAACGTAGTCCAGACCGCCTTGCACTTAGTATGGTTTCACCGACTGGCGAGATCATACCCAATATTTATCCGGAAATAAATGAGTGCCGCAAATTTGATTTTATTTTTGAACCTTCCATTGTGTATATCAATAATTATATATCAGAAGCACAATCAGGAGATCAGTTAATACTAATACGTTTTGAGAATGCATTGGAAGGGCTTTGGAGATTTGAGGTAAGTAATGTGGAAGGAAATACATCAGATTTTAATGTATGGCTACAATCAGGAGATATCATATCAACGGATACCTTTTTCTTAGTATCAAATCCAAATACCACACTTACTTCACCTTCGAACACCATTCATCCCATAACCGTCGTTGCATATAATCAAGCAACTGACTCGATTTTATTGGAATCCAGTAGAGGATTTACACGAAATAACTATATTAAGCCAGATATGGCGGCACCAGGATTTGAGCTTACATGTGCCCTACCTGATAATCGTTATGGGGTTCTCTCAGGTACCAGCGCATCTGCGGCTCATACCACTGGAATTGTTGCAATGATGTTAGAATGGGCTGTGATTAGGGGGAATTATCCCTTCATAACAGGCTTTAATATCAACCGCTTATTGATTCGCGGTGCTCGAAGAAAAAGTGATTTACAGTACCCGAATCAAATTTGGGGATATGGAGAAATTGATATTTATGGACTTTTTTTAAAGCTAATATAGAAAATAAGAATAAATGTGATATAATAAGAAAAAAAAGTAGGAGATGAAAGAATGG
>JAEYWQ010000420.1 GCA_023428885.1 Bacillota bacterium | reverse complement strand
CCTAGATGTTTCTGGTTGCCTGGTATGAGATTACTCATAAATTCTCCTTCTACTGCCGTCAGAAGGTGTAATAATCATATCACTAACATATGAAGGAGTAAACGCTACTTGTGCGAAAGTAAACTCCGCAAGATAAAAGAGGAGTGGAATTAAACTTTTCAATTTTCACCTACCATTTTAATAAAAAAAAATATAGACTTATAATGAAAAATGTTGTATAGTATAAATGAGGTGTGTCTTATAGACGCACCTCATTTTTTTGTGTTACCTAGTGATCCTCAGCAATTCTTCATGCACTTGTTCCATCAGTTCGTTATCGATTAAGCACTTTTTCTCATATTCAAGGCGTCCTGCGGGTGCCAATCATCCTGTCATTATTATTCTGTTACTGTTCACTCCTACCTCGCCCACAGTAACAATTATGCACACAAAGTGCAAAAAACGCACTTTGGCGCACGAAGTTCTCGGGTTTTACTTACGTAAAACACCTCGCGTTGACTAAGGTGTGAACAGTAATATATCCTGCCATTTCCCGACCATCTAATTCCAGCTCTTACTTTGTAAGAGCAAAAAAGTCCAAACCCCTTAGGATTAGGACTAATCAGTATGAGCGGAGACGGTGGGATTCGAATATTTGTATAGCATGTTTAATCAATGGGTCTAATCTTTGTTCTTGGCAAGAAAGAATTCGGAAGATGACTTATGTAATAATACTTACATTTATAGGCTACATAGAAAAGTGTCGTATAAGTGTCATAACTTGTAATATAAAAGATTACGCTATCAATTGTCAGAATGTACGTTCGTATGTTAATCTTTAGTTGTAGGTATGAGAAGGATAATTATTTAACTGACGGGAAGATAACCGAAAGTAGGTGATTATCATAAGAGCTTCAGAGATAATTGATTTAGTTACTTTAATTCTCTGTATATTGCTATATCTCGATCAACGATATAAAACCAAGAAATAATTCGCAGTTATTTCTGTACAACTAAGCTCAAAAACGGGGTATGCCTTATAAGGCATTCTCATACCTACTCCTACAATTAATTTTAACCACATGGCTTCTCTTTATACTTTAACTTATTAATTAACTTAGCTCATCGAAAAAAACTACCTTAGCGTAAAAAGGAAAGTATCAAATGATTCCACCTTCAATGATCGAACAGTAATCATTTCCAGCAATTATCAAGTGATCTCTTAATTGGATTCCCACAAGATTACCAACCTCTTTAATTCTTTTGGTTATGGAAATATCCTCCTTGCTAGGCAATGGAATCATACTTAAGTGGTTATGAAATAGAAGAATAGAATGAGCACCTGATAAAATCGAAAATCGGAATAAACACCTTATATCAATTAAACTTGCATCCATTATTCCAATTGAGATTAATTGAACTGAGATAGGCTCACACTTTGCTGTCATACCTACAGCGAACACCCTCTCTCGATCCAAATACTCCTTGAAATCTTGTCTCTAACATTGCTACTTCTTTTAAGTTATCTTTCTTCATCTCGCTTTGGATCATATCTATTATTACATCTGAACTGTTTTTCTCACATTCTCCTTACTCATGAGTTCTCTCTTGTACCATTCTGATTTCATCATCAAACACCGTATAACAATAGATATGATTATATAATACTACTAATCATTATGAACGGAGACGGTGGGATGTCGAGACAAGTTTTGATAGCCTATTTACTGTTATTAGAGATTTTTTGACTACATTTTGACTACACTTATTTTATGTGACTACACTCATTTTATAAAATTTCAATTTACATTTTATTTGCTTGCATCGGAAAAATCTGCTATAATCTTCCATATACATTTAAGGGAGGATAAAACATTGGACTGGCAAGTAGCTGCTTATACGTTTATTTTTCTACTTCTATGCATTGTTGGATTTTCAGTATATGTCATAATTAAGAGAAATAATCAAATCAACAAGATAAAGAAAAAATATAATGCATTTGATGTAGTATTCCTAACACATATATATGGATTACCATTATCTGAATGGTTGCCTTGTGCTTGTTATATTTCTAAGGATAAGTATGTATTTTATGGTGATGAAAAAGAGTTTGTTCTAATCAGAAAGAGCGTCACAAATAAATATCTTGCTACAGATATCGCGATTCAAAAACAAGCAGTTAGTAATGTTAAAGGCACTATTGCTGGTGCACAAGCATTTGGTGCGATAGGTGCGTTATTGGCTTCTAATGCAAAGGTTGTAGATGTTAAAACTGTTAAGCGCTTATTGATTTTTGAATATGTTAATGAGAATGGCGAGTCTAAAACATTAGCTTTTGACATCAGTGGGAAAATGAGTGATAAAGCAGCTAAGCATAAGTTCGCTATCAAAGAACAAGCAGCTGTTAATTTATAAGATTATGCTTGATTTAGAAGAACGCTATACAAATTCTATTTTGTGAGCCAGATGGACAATACATGACAAAATCTGCATATGAAAACATAGTTACCAAGCTAATAAAAAGATAAATGATGCAATCGGTGGAAAAGGAATAAGTGAAGCACGATCAAAACTAACCGCGTATATCTTCCGTCCGAGAACCTATTATAATCAAGGTTTTCGGCTATTTTAAGAACGGAGACGGTGGGATTCGAAAAGTTGTATGATTGGGATAATATCTATAAATAAACATTGTCCTTAGTAAGGAAGGCGTCAATAAGTGCCTTATGTAAGGTTTTAGATTATAAATGGATTAAAAGCCAAAGTGTCATAAAGGTGCCATAATAATATAAATTGATCTGTAATTATTCAAGTCTACTTACTAGAATCAAAGAATTAGACTAACAGTTTCAATCTTTGGTCCCTTTAAAGATGTCATAACACATTAGTTTTTCTGACTTTTTTCATATCACAATTAACATATTATATTTACTTGTGTTTTTTCCTGATTAATGGGAGGAATCATTAAATTCGAGATTAAAAGTTCTTTGCCTTTTTTAGATGTCTTAACAGAATAATCCAAATAAATATCAACACAAGTTTTTGAACTATATAATTTTCTAATTTCAATAGCGTCATCATAACTTATTAGCCAAGGAAAGGCCTTCTTCTTTATATATGTAGCTAACTGAATATGCTGATCCTGTTTGTAGTAATATCTATATAAGCCTGGACCCTCACAAAAATAAGGTGGATCAATATATACAAACGTTTTTGAATTACGTTTATATCTCAATTCTCTCTGCATAAATACAATGGCATCACAATTACATACAGTAATTTTCTCAGCATAATTTGAAATATTGATAATTGAAGATATAATAGCATCTTTATTAAATCTACAGTCTAATTTATATGAAGACTTCTGATCTAGTCCACCAATAGGATTTGCTTTTAAAATACCCGAAAAATTTGTTCTATTTAAATATAGTGCAGCAAATCCAATTTCAACAGGAGTTTTATTTTTTAAGTACTCTTCATTCCTATAAAGAGCACATTCTCTCCATGTTTCTATATTTATTTCTGTCTCAACAATCTTTTTTACTAAATCTTCATTATTTTCTAATACACACTTCCAAAAATAAAAAAGTAAAGGATCCTTTTCGTTAATTACCGCATGCTTAATAATATTTTTCTCCAGTAACATTAAAGATAAAGTAGCACTTCCTGCAAATGGCTCATAAAAAGTACAACCTTCTAAATTTTCAGCTTTTAATATAATTTAGACTTAGCACCTGGATAACGTAAGGGATTTTTCAATTTTTTCAACCTCCTTATTCTATTTTATCTACCTCAACTGTATCTGCTAAATTGTTATAAGCTTGTTTGAATTTAACTAGAAATGTTTGATAAGACTCCTGTTCCTTCATTTTCCATCTGTTAAACAACTTTTTGCTTTTCCGTCCAAAATTACTTTTTTTAGCTTCATACCAACGCTTATATTTATCTACGTCCGCTTTAGTTTCTCGTAAAGTTGCATAATCACTAAAACACTTATCTTTATCAAAACCACCAAGCTCATTATCCCAAAAAGGATCCATAGGTTCTAAGTCTATAAGAAAATTATAAAATAATTTTTCTGGGCAATCATTAGTAGGAAGAAATAATACATTAGAATATTTACCCTGTGATATTTTATTATTAACTCTCGTATTATTTTTATCTCCATCAAGGATAACAATTGCATTCTTAACAGAATCTAATCCGACCCTCAACAATTCAAGATACTCCTCTGCACCAATAGAACAATTCACCAATTTAATCTCACTTGAATACTCATCCAGGAGACACTCTAAAAAATGTCGTGCAACAACATCCTCTGAAAATACTTCAATTTTTCTAGCCTTAACTTTTGGTGCATAGACTTCACCCGTCAATTCCGCTATAACTCTATCAATTTTGGGGTCATTAAAATTCACCACTTTGTCACCTACTTTTTTTAAATATAATAACTTCGCTTCTTTAGTATTATATTTATCAAAAAAAGTGCTTTTTATTACTGTAGGTGAATGTGTCGTAAATACAAATTGTATTTTAAACTCTTTAGCATATCTGTAAAGTCGCTTAATTAATCTTGACTGTGCAGCTGGATGTAATGTGGACTCAATTTCATCAATTAAAATTAAACCACCTTTATAATCATTAGTATATTTTTCCTGCAAACGTTTAAATGACATAACAGCAATTAAAATTTTCCCCAGGTTATCTTGTCCTGCTGATGCTGCCAGTGAATCATGACCAACCTCATGTACTAATGCAGTATGTTTATTTGTTGAACTTATAGTATCAACGATTAGACTATTATTTTGAGTCATAGCTAATATTTCTTTATATTCAAGTACCAAGAATTCTCTTTCTTGGTCTGTGAGTTCTGTTACATAATTTATTTGCTTTTCTTCACCTAAAGGGGTTACCCTTTTTAAACTTATGTAATACGCGGGCATCTGTGGATACCCTGTTCCTGGACCTTTCCCTTCAGTTGACCAAAATCTTGGAATCAAAATTCCCTTTTCTCTTTCAATACTATGAGCTTCAAAACTATCATTCTTATAAATGTTAGGATACAAGTCTAATCTCCATTTATGAGTCCCTGGAAGATCTTTTTCAGATAATTTAAATTTCTCCCTCAATTGCGAATGAAAATTATAGCCATCTATTGTCTTCTCGCCCTTCATTACATTATCCTTACTAATTGTAAATGTTTGGCTTAAGATCCCCAATACTGTTGTTTTCATAGTTCCATTATGCCGACTATAGCTGTTATCTTACTCCCCAAATCAAAATCGACATTACTTAATGCCCTAAACTGTTCAATGTGAGCGTGTTTTATTACCATAATATAACCTTCCTCCCCAAATTATAGGATAAAACATTACAGAAATTCATCCACTAATAGTAAATACCAATGATATCATACTATCATATTTTAAAATCATTGTCTAGAAAACCGTAATATATAATACAAGTATGAAATACTTCTTTTCAATAAAAGAAGCAGGAACCAACTGATTCCTGCCATTCCTCTTTTATGCCATGTTCTTCTTCTGAAAAATTTCATTGATACGTTCTGCCCCTTCCTTCTTTGCACTCTCAAACGCATGAGCATATAACCCTAATGTCATCTTAATTTCAGAGTGACCAAGTTGGCTCATTAATGATTTTGCTGACATACCAGTCTCAATAGCTATACTCGCATATGAGTGCCTAAGACCGTGTAGTTTAACGTAATCAATAGCTGGATACTTTTCTTGAAGCTTTTTCATAAATCTATAGTGATAACGATAAATTGTGTCAGGATGAAGTGCCTCTCCATTATTATCACAATACACATATCCATCATCCTTAAACTCATTTCCACCTGCTAACTTCTTGATTCCATACTCCCGTTTCTTTTTTCTAAGAACTTCTGCAAGAATTCCTGGAATCTGAATGACTCTTCTTCCTGCAGCCGTTTTTGGTTGCTTTGTAATCACACAATCGTTGTTTGCAATCCTGTTTTCAACCACATGAATTTCAGACATACCATTATCCAGAAATATATGTGAAAATCGTAAGCCAGAGATTTCTCCCTTCCTCATACCTGCTAAGACTCCGAGCCACTCTAATGTTTCATAGTTTCCACCCAGTTCAGACGCATATTTTAATGCCAATTTTGCTGTTTCAATATCCATAAACTTTTCTTCTTCCTTAACCTTTGCAGTAAATGGAATTGTAAGCTCCTTCGATGGATTATTTCTTATATAACCGATCTTATATGCTTTCGTAAAAAGAACACTAAGAACACCTCGAGCGTTTCTAATCGTTTTCTTTGACTTTCCTTGTTTTGCTAAATGATTTAGATAGTTTTGCATCTGCACCATAGTAATCTTACCAAGCTTCATATCAGGATTAAAGTAATTGAGACTACCATTTTCAGAGTAACAAGCTATCTTATAACCTCTTACGGTTAATGGACTTAGATTCGATGTAAATACACTAAAATACTCCTCACAAAACTCAGCTAGAGTCTTTCGGTCTCCGTCTGACATTACTCCTATTCCTTGATCATACTCATACTCCATCTGTCTCTTAAACTTCTCAATCTCTTTCCTCTTGCACTCTGGAATGTACTTTTGCATTTAACATAAATTTGAAATTTGAAATTATACAGGAGAACAGAGATCATTATGTAACTTATACTTATGAGTGTCACCAGGTGCCGATCAAGTGCCATATCAAGTACCATCAACTACCTCTCTATGATCACGCTTTCCTCTATTTTCTTATTCCAAATCATTCCATCCAAGTTCCCCAACTACCGACACTTCCTTAACTCTCCTGTCACTTACCGACCATCGACTCAACAAAAAAAGCCCCAACCCCTTAGGATTAGGACTAATTATTATGAACGGAGACGGTGGGATTCGAACCCACGTGCCCTTGCGGACAACTTGATTTCGAGTCAAGCTCGTTACGGCCTCTTCGATACATCTCCAAATATTCGTAGTAACTTTTGTTACTATGGTAACTTTTGTTACTATGGTAACTTTCACTACCATTCGAATATCAATTATACAATACCAATCTAATTTTTTCAATCCCATATTTCTTTGAATCATTCGAATAATAATTTGCATAATTGTTCATATTTACTATACATTATCATTCCCTAAAACCTGAAACAGTGTCAATTTTAAATTATATTCCATTACTATGAAAAGCTCTAAAATTCATAGTAATGTGCCTTTATCCGTAATATTTTTCATAGTCACCGTTCATGCTCATCAACTTGTCATGAGTACCTTCTTTGATACTCCTACCTTTCTCAAGCATATAGATGCGTTCTGGCATACAAGTCATTGATAAGCGGTGCAGGTAGCTAATATAAACAGGCCGTCCACCCAACGATATATAGTTGAATTGCCTTCTAGTTCATGTATAATAATCTTAGGAATGTCTTATCTTGATATTCAAGAAAACTTTCCTGCATGTGATCGTAAATTACAATGGGTCAAGTCAAAGCTAACCTTGCTTTACCTATGATGTCTGTTGACATAGAAAGGAGCAGGTATAAAAACTATGAAACTAATCGTTTTTGATTTGGATGATACCTTATTAAACTCTAAAGGTGAAGTTACAGATAGAAATAAACTAGCTATTAATAAATGTAGTCAGCTTGGCATGAAAATCGGATATATTACCATGCGATCTGCACGCAAGATGAGCACTTTCTTGCAAGGGCTTCCCTGTGATTGCCTTGCAAATTATAACGGTGCTTTAATCTATGCAGATCATAAATTAATTCAGGAGCATGTAATCGCTTATTCCAATGGTATTAACTTCATAAAACAAGTCACTCAGCTTGCACCTGGTGTTGGGATTAGTGCTTATTTTGAACCATATTGCTATAAGAATCATGAAATCCGCTCTTATATCACACAAGAGTTGCTTCATTATTCCTTAGAATCCGCTCCACACCACGATTTTCAGCGAATTCGCATATTTTTTAATGGATATGAGAACATAGACTTCTCACAATATACCAGTAATGATATGAATTACCAAAAGTTTCAGCATGCTGCTCTCATAACGCATACGAAGGTGGATAAAGGAGAAGCCTTAAAAACCATAATGAATTACTTCGGGATAGACAAGCAAGATACCATATCCTTTGGAGACCATATCATTGACATTCCAATGCTGTTAGCAAGTGGTAGCGGTGTAGCTATGGGAAATGCTGTTTCTGAATTAAAAGACATTGCCGATGAAATTACGTTGTCAAACGATGAAGATGGCGTAGCTTCTTATATCTATTCCCATCTATTATAAGAACCTATGATTGGCTCAAAAGAAAGACCGAGAAGCCCCAGGATGCCCAATTCCTTATAAATAAGATGAATCAGTAAGCTAGCTCACTTACCATGAATAAAAAAGGAACAGCAATTGCAAACGGGTTGATTTGAAGTGTAATACTACAGCTCTAATCAAACTCGTTAATGGTTGCTTGTTCCTTTTTACTTATGCAAATAAATCATCTGTTTATTGATTCTCTAAATTCTTACTTCGAAAACCTCTCACCATACCCATAATGCTCTACTACATAATCAATATCCTTATCTCCACGTCCACTTAAATTGACAAGTATCGATCCTTGTTTCATCTCTTTTGCTTTTTTCAAAGCATATGCAACAGCATGAGAGCTTTCAAGTGCTGGAATAATACCTTCTAGTCTGGAAAGTAAGAAGAAGGCTTCTACTGCTTCTTCATCCGATGCGGTTTCGTATTGGATACGTCCAAGGTCGCGTAAGAATGCATGCTCTGGTCCTACAGATGGGTAGTCAAGTCCGCTGGCGATGGAGTAAACTGGAGCTGGTTCCCCTTTCTCATCCTTTAACATAATACTTTCAAATCCGTGCATTACTCCTTTTTCTCCATAGGTCATAGAAGCTGCATGGTCTCCCAGATTGGAGCTTTTGCCAAGAGGTTCTACACCGATGATGTCAACAGCTTCTTCTAAGAATGGAATGAACATACCTGCTGCATTACTACCACCCCCTACGCAAGCGCAAACAGCATCAGGTAACAAGCCTGTCATTTCTCTGAATTGATCTTTGGCTTCATATCCGATTACCGCTTGGAAATCACGAACCATAAGAGGGAATGGATGTGGACCTAGGGCCGATCCGATACAATAGATGGAATCCTGATAATTCTTTGCATAGGACTCAAAGGCCGAATCTACTGCTTCTTTTAAGGTTTTTAACCCATGGCTTACAGGTACTACATTAGCACCAAGGATTTTCATACGTGTTACATTCGGAGCTTGTTTTGCGATATCAACTTCTCCCATATGTATCTCACATTCTAATCCAAAGAAAGCTGCTGCTGTTGCAAGTGCCACACCGTGCTGACCTGCACCGGTTTCTGCAATGAGGCGTTTCTTGCCTAGGAATTTGGCTAGTAGTCCTTCACCCATACAATGGTTTAATTTGTGGGCACCTGTGTGATTTAAATCTTCTCTCTTTAGATAAATCTGAGCTCCACCGGCATAGGCAGATAAACGTTCGCAATGATACACCGGTGTTGGACGGCCTTGAAATTCTTTACGAATTCTTCTTAGTTCACTGATAAACTGAGAAGAATGACAGATTGTTTGGTAGGCTGCTGAGATTTCTTCAAATGCAGGAACAAGCTCTTCTGGAAGATAACATCCCCCATATTGGCCAAAACGTCCATTGGTATCTGGATAATTTCGTAAATAAGTTCTGTAATCCATATTGATTCCTCCTAAGATATTTTAACACATTAATGATGTAATAATTTAATCTAGTATAGCAAATATAGAGAACTATTACAACGAATTTCTACAAAATAGCGAAAGACAACAATGTATGTTGAATAGAGATAACTATAACAATGTTTAATAGAATTAACATAAGAATTGACTTTTTTTAGATATGGAATATAATGTTAACTAATCTTTAATAGATCTACAGAGAATTAATTTTCACACTATCTCTACATACTTTTTATCGGAAGGATGTTTACTCTATGATTAAGCCAAAACAATTAAAACCCGGTGATACGGTAGCTATTGTTAGCCTTTCTTGGGGTGGATTAGGTGATGCAGAACTGATTCACAAATACTACCTAGGAAAACAACGTCTAGAAGAGGAGTTTGGGTTGAAGGTTGTTGCTATGCCGCATGCCCTAAAAGGAAGTGAATTTATTTATCAGCATCCTGAGCTACGAGCCAAAGACCTAATGGAAGCTTTTCATGACCCTGCGATTCAAGCTATCATTTGTGCTATTGGTGGGTCGGATGCTATTCGATTACTTCCCTTTATCGATTATGATATTATTCGGTCAAATCCGAAGGTATTTATGGGATTTTCAGATACGACTGCGAACCATTTGATGTTGTGGAAAGCTGGTCTTGTTTCTTATTATGGACCATGTCTGATGTGTGATTTCGCAGAATATGGATCCATGTTTGAGTATACAAAAGAGTATATTAAGAGGACTTTATTTGAACACCATGATCGCCTCGAGATTCTTCCAAGCCCAGTATGGACAGATGAAACGATTCCATGGGAGCTAGAAAACATACATAAAAGAAAACATTTATTACAAGAAAAGATCGGTTATGAGTGTTTACAAGGAAATGGCATTGTTACAGGCCCTTTGCTTGGTGGTTGCATTGATGCCTTTATGCTCTATAATGGAACCTCCATCTGGCCAAGTAAATCAGAATTTGCAGGTACGATCTTATTTCTTGAGACTTCAGAAGATTATCCTTCTTGTGATTTACTGACCTGGATCTTAAGAAACTTGGCAGCACAAGGCATCTTTGATGTTATTCATGGTCTTGTATTTGCCAAACCAATGGACGGTATGTATTACGAGGAATATAAGGGGGTTTTGAAAAAGGTAATTGGAGAAGAGGAACATCATCCTGACCTTCCAATCCTATATAATCTTAACTTTGGACATAGCACTCCTCGTTGTATACTACCATATGGAATACAAGCGGAGATTAATTGTGAACGAAAGGCATTTGCATTAATAGAATCAGCGACGAGTGAAAGTTAGTTTTTCATTCAAGCTTAGAAATTTAACTTTGAAAAAATTAGAAGCGTTTAGGTGTCAAGCTAGTGACCTAACACTAGAATGGAGATTATGATGCATAAAGTTGGAATTATCAGCTATATTAAAGTATATGACCCAGGAATAACAAGATTGATCTTGCTGTGATAATGGGACGGGTATGACAAGGTGACGGGGGTGTAGACACACAAAAAGCATGTCTACACCCCCGTCACCTTGTCATACCCGTCGTTACCTAATCAAAGAGAGATAAGGTTTGTAATATATAACCATCTTATCTCTCTTTCATATTATCCCTCTATATCTTCTATTCTTTGCTTTCCTGCTCCATCTTCATCAAATAGCTCGTAGCCATAGCATATTTCTCAAAGGAATTCAAATGTTCAGCATAGATAGTCATATCTGGATTAACCTGTCGACATAAACGCATAAGCAGTTTAAAATCAATCGTACCTTCTCCTGGCATCACCTCTTTGATAACACATGGAAGATGGTTCTCCATAATCACATCTTTTGCATGAACACTTTTAATATAAGGTCCTAACAAAGAAAAACAATGGCTTATAAAAGCACTGCTCTTAAGATATCGCTGCGGACTGTTAATCATATTCGTATAATCTAAGTGAACTCCGAATGCTTTTCGGTCCACATCCTTGATCAATTTCACATAACTCTCTGGAGAATCCGGAATCATCCAAGGCATTGGCTCTACGGTATAAAAGGTATACCTAGGTTTTACCGCATCTATGATGGTTCGAATCGAATCAACGATCAATTCATAAGTATCCTCAGAATAGTTATCAAGATATGCTCCATCCCACATTTCACCTCGACAGCCTACTATATCCACACAGCAACGAGCTCTCATCTCTTCAGCAAATGCAAGCTGATTTTGACAGTAAGTTATATTTTTTTGTCGTTCTCTTTCATCTGTTGCAATAGGATTTACCCAAGCGCCGACTTCACCTAAGACTAGGTCATTCTCTGCAATAATCTTCTTATAAGCTCGTTTTAGCTCTGGAGCTGCGGTATAGTCGATTGGTGCAATAACCGCACGATATCTTAAGATTTTTATTAGTGTTAACCATTCGTCTGGCGTTCCATAATATTTTTCTAAACCTCCACCAATTCTCATAAGAACTCCTTTTCTAAGTAATCTTTAGTTACCTAGTCATTTTCCAGCAACTCGATTTTTACCATATATTCGTCTTTTGCGTCAATAAAAGCATAACGCCCACCTTCATATTCCCCTTTTTGAATGCACTTCATTCCATTTTGCTCAAGCTGTTCGATACGAGCTTTCATATCCTTTACTTCAAACGCAATATGATGCAAGGAATCACCTGATTCTGCAAGAGATGCTTTCCAATCAGAGTCATTTTCATCTGGCTCAATAAATTCCAACTGAATATTCTCCAGATCTATGAATGCCATCTTACAACGCGCATTACTTGGATTACCAAGATATTGCGTCTGTGCTTGTTCGTAAGTACCTGACCACATAACAGCTGGAGTATCCACACCTAATAACGTAGCATACTTCTTGGCTGCTGCTTCAACGTCATGTACGATAAATGCTATCTGTAATACTTTTTTTGATGGTAATATTGCGTCTCCCATAAATAAACCTCCGATCATTCTTATCAATTATTCAAGTCACCAAAACTACTCTATTCGATTTTAATCCACCAATGCTCTCTCTGGTGTTGGTCCCCATTCTCCAACATCCATGTAGCCCTGTGGTAAGGCAGCTGGTCTGATAAAGCTAGAATCCAAATAATATGCCTTTTCTTCATTTGCGCTAATTAACATTCCATGAACGGCTTCAAACACATGGAATGCCATCTCCATACTGGCACGATGTGGACGATTATTCTGAATTGCCCAAACCATCTCAGCAGCTCCAATTCCTCTGGCTTCTCTTGTATATCCATGAGTAAATGGAAATTCAACCACATTTCCAAGCATCTTCTTCAGATGTATTGGTGCATGGAAGGTGTTCGGATCACCTATAGTCACATAGCCTTTCGTACCGAAAATCGTAAAGAATGGTTTTTCATCCATGATGTTCTCCGAAGTCATATGAAAACTTCCTAGTACACCACTCTGAAATTCTAAGGCCCCCGTCAAGATACCTTCACTTTTTACCGGTATCGACTTTAAGAAATTAGGATCTCCAACACGATTATTGATACGATTCGGACGATCTACCTTTGCGATACTCATAACCTTCTTGATGGGACCTAGGATACTGACTGCAGCTGTTAAGTAATAGCAGCCAACATCAAATCCAATTCCACCTCCACGCTCAGTAAGATGTGGAAGGATGTCCTCTGTGATATTGTAATCACGATTTACTGAAAATGCCACAGAGGTCACATCGCCAATCATCCCCATGTCCACAAGGTATCGCGCAGTCTGTATGCTTCCTCCTAAGAAGGTATCAGGTGCTACGCCAAGACGTAAACCTTTTTCCTTAGCAATCAGACACAACTCTCTTCCTTCCTCTAACTCAATGGCAATTACTTTTTCGGAATAAACATGTTTTCCAGCTAACAAAGCTCGCTTGTTTAACTCATAATGAGCACGTGGATTGGTTAAATTAATAATTAAGCCAATTTCTTTAGTTTCTAAGATTTCTTCGAATGTCATCTTTGCTAATCCAAACATGCTAGCAGTTTTATTTGCTCGTTCTTCCTTTAAGTCACAACAAGCCACTAGCTCAATCACAGAAAAGCCCTGCAAAGATCTTACATAGTTTTCACTGATCATGCCACATCCAATAATCGCTGTTTTCATCTTGTATCAACCTCCAAATACTTCTCCTGCTATCCCAATTTGACTTGTACAAATCCTTATATAAATATACTTATATTATAGACCTTCCCTATAGTGAAAAATAGTATAAACCTCTATAAAAAGGCTAGAAAACAAGCAAGAATATGCACATTGATATTCAGAAAGTTTTATTACACTTGCTGAATATCAATGTGCATTCTAGCTGTTTATCTAGCCTTATAACTACTTTGATTTTTACTGCTTCAATTTTTACTACATTGATTTTTACTACTTTGATTCTTTCTATTTGATTCATCTACTTTATTCATCAAACTTTTCTTACTATAATTCTTACTTATCTATAGAATTTAATCTTACTCATATCTGACATAATCAAACTCTGCAAATCCACCCGTTTGGCTGTCCTCACGATAGCAAACCAAACCAGACTTTACACCAACCCAACGGCCAGCTTCTGCTAAGAAGGATAAAACATCCTGATACATTTCACCATCCAGACTATAGCTTAACGTGATTATTTCCTGTGGAGCATTGGCTACCTCTACCTCAGCATTGCTACGAACTCCTGCAAATCCCACGTCATAACGGAAATAGATCTCCTCCTGATTCACTGAAGTAATTTCCTTTTCTTCCTGTGTTGCTCTACATTCCTGCTGATTGAATTCTTGTTTTCCCAAAATACTCAACAAATGATATCCATCCTCACGCTTTTCTATGAGCAGACCACCGAACACTACTCCCATGGATACGTAGCCAGCACGATCTCCTGCTTTTAGTCTACTCATATTCATCTTGGTCGTACAAGTAAACTCTGCTGCTGTCCATTTCTGTAACAAGAGGTTAGGAAGCTCTGATACTGCTGTTTTTGCAAATTGAGGAACACTAATGAGCTTAAGTACTTGTTTGTTTTGATCAAGTTCGTACCACTCTTTTTTATAATTTGCATTCCACTGCCATTGTAATCCTAAGCTAACTCCTTCGAATTCGT
>JAEYWQ010000404.1 GCA_023428885.1 Bacillota bacterium | reverse complement strand
GTATTATGAAGGATATTTACTGGCAGAAATAGGAAAGAAAAAAGTGTGAAAAAAGTGTTGACATTATCTTTTTTGTCATATATAATATGTCTTGCGTCTGACAGACAAGGAAAACTTCTGAAAGAGCAAAACTTAATAATGTAATATCACCGGGGTGTGGCTCAGTTTGGCTAGAGTGCTTGATTTGGGATCAAGAGGTCGCAGGTTCGAATCCTGTCACCCCGACTATCAAGAGGCTAGTGGCCTCTTTTTTTTATTCAATAGGAAATTGTCGTATTTCCTATTGAATAAAAAGCCCTTCGGGCATGATGCGCAGCTTCGCGCGGGGAACAAAAGTGTGCTCTTACTCTTGTTTAAGTACTATGTTCCAGAAAGTTCATTATCTAAAGGTTTTGGGGAAGACCAAGGGGTAAGATATGAAGAAATTTAAGGGGATATTTATAAAGTCACGAAAAAGCATTATGACGACTAATCTGCTATTGGCCATAGGTGTAGCAGTTCTTGAGTTAGTTATGTACTTCTTTTTTAGGCGTATGGGTGACATCAGTGAGGATAAGGAGTATTTGCTGATGTTTTTTGTTATGCCATCTGGAATCAATCTGGGACTTTGTTTGGTAGGAAATCTTTTACTAAAGTATTTAAATTGTACAGAAATCATCAAGAACTATATTCCTATTTACGTTTTAACCTTAATCTGTTTTACGACTTCCACTGTTCATAACATATTTCAAGCTTCTTTTTGTACTTTTGCTATCCCAATATTAATGACTGTTATGTATGGGAATAAAAAGATGACACGTATCATATTAATTCTAAGTTTTCTCTTACAACAGTTAGCCTGTTACATAACCTATCTTGTCAACCCAGATAAGCAGATTAATATTCTTTTAGATGCAATTCCATCTGGATTGATTGTTGTTGCTGCATACGTTTACTCAGCAGTTTTACTTCGTTATGAAAATCAAAAGTATGAATTATTTAGTCAAAGTATTTTAAGACAAGTTGAATTACAAGAACAGTTGTTAACTGATTCCTTGACTTCTCTATATAATCTACGAGCATTTCGTGGAGTATTGGATCAATTAGTGGAAGAGGCTGAAGTCGGAAACAAAGAAATAATACTGGCAGTTATTGATATCGATGACTTCAAGAAGATTAATGATGATTATGGGCATGAAGAAGGAAATATTGTTTTGGCAAGATTAGGCCGAATACTACGAGAGCTATGTGGAGAGGAAGGGGTTCCAGCTAGATATGGTGGAGAAGAATTCGCTGTACTATTTCAAGATATCGATGCTAAAGAAGCGGTGAAACGTATGCAAAAGGTTTTAACTTTGTTTAGTGAAACAGGATTCCCGGGATTAGATGGAAAGAAAGTTACTTTTAGCTGCGGTATCGTTGAGTATAAAAAGGGTCAATCTTCCCATGATTTTTTCAGTCGTGCGGATAAGGCTATGTATTATGCGAAACGACAAGGGAAAAACAACGTAATGTTTGATCGGAGAATCAATTTAAATATTTAATGAGTATAGTGTGGATTATAAGGTATAATTCACACTATTTTTTTTGCAGTCTATTACTCTTTGTAGGTTTTGTGATATAATAAATAGAAAAAATATATTATTCAATGGGCATATTTGTGCTGATGCTCAAATTTACGGTTTATAGACAGTATGAAGGATTAGGTTATGATATCAAGGAGGTAACTATGGCTAAAGTATATGTTTTTTTAACAGATGGATTTGAAGAAGTTGAGGCTATTACTCCAATGGATTTGTTACGCCGAGCAGGGGTAACAGTAACGACAGTATCAATTACAGGACAACTTCTTGTTCACGGCGCTCATGGAATTGACATTATGGCCGATATATTATTTGATGATAGTTTATTAGACGCTGATATGCTAGTGTTACCAGGGGGACCTGGAACAAAGTTGCTAAAGCAACATGAAGGTTTAAAAAAAATAATTTTATCTTATCATGATGCAAAGAAATATCTTGGTGCTATATGTGCGGCTCCTGGTGTTCTTGGGCAAAATCAATTATTAGTAAATAAAAAGGCGATATGTTTTCCAGGGCATGAAGAATATCTTCACGGTGCTATTCTTGTGAACCAGCCTGTTGTAGAAGATGACAACATTATTACTAGCAAAGGTGCAGGAACTTCCATTGATTTTGCTTTAGTTTTGATTGCAAAATTATGTGGACGCGAAATGTCAGAGCAGATTGGACAAAGCATTCAGTATGAAAGGTGATTTTATGAAGTTGAAGTCAAAGTTACAATCAATAAAGAATAAGTTGTTTATGCAACGTTTTGCTGTATATGCTGGGGTGATGTGTTTTCTTATGGCTGCTGTGATTTTAAGTGTAACAAAAATTACAGAAGATATAGAAAATGTGAATGGACCAATTCAGAATAGAGTCATCGTTGCTACGGATGGAGCTATTACCAATGAGGTAACTACGACTGTGACACCAAGTGTGACGGTAACACCAACTGCAACAACAACACCTACACCGACTCCGGATCCTAGAACTCAGGTAACGGTCTCTCTTAACTACAAGACTGAAAAAATGACAATCAGTTCCACTCTTAGTTCGAAAATCTACATCTCCCAGGATAAACAGAAAACATGGGAGTTGGTTGAGAGGCCACATAGTATTGACCTGGCGATCTTTATGAAGAATTCGGATAACTATATCTATATTAAAGGTGATAAGGATGAGAAGGTTGTAGAAGTTAAGATTCCAAAAGCAGATAACAGTCTTAAGGTTAGTTATAAAGTAGAGAAAGATGAAGGAAAATTGGTATTTACCAATGTGCTAGGAAATTTACAGTACCGTAAGGGAAGCGAAGGAGAATGGCAGTTATATAACTATTCAATGAAATTAGCGGACTATGAGATTAATGGGTACACCCTACAGTTTCGTGCCATGGCGACTGAAAACACCCGAGCAGGAAAGATTGTGTCTGTAAAGATTCCAAAGAGACAATCACCTCCGACAATTAAAGTAGATTATAGCAAGTTTACACTTACTGGTATGAAAGCAGGTGTTACGCAATATCGTCTTGCTGGTAGTGATAAATGGATTGATTTTAAACCTGTAGATAGTAAAGTAAAGACCTTAGATCTTACTGCGCTCTTACTACCAGGGATAGCACCGAATGTTGCACCTATTCCAGCTGGTAATATAGAGTTTCGCAACCTAGGGAATGAGAAAAAGGTTGCAAGTGGAGTTCGAGTCATACAGACTCTAGCTCAGCCAGTAGCTCCTTTGGCGTCAAATGTAAAGCTGAACACGAATAGGCTAGTGTTTGTAGATGCTTCGAAAGATAAGCCGTATGAATATATGGTCTTACACAAGGGTGAGGCAGTGAATCTGCAGACTGCAAAATGGAAGAAGGTAACAAGCTCAAAGGAAATAGTAATTACCAAGGTAGGAACAGCAAGTCCAGTTCCTGGGGATATTATCTACTACCGTCTGGCATCTACCAAGGATGCAAAAACGAAAGAGATAATACCAGCATCCATGTACGCATCTATTGAGATTACGTCTGTCATACTTCCGAAGTAGGGGCAAGGTGTAAATTTCTATGCCTTGAATAGAAGGAATTGCTAGCAATCAGTAACGGATGTGTTTTCGTAACAAATATAAAGCGATTAGATTTGGGATTGCCATCATTGCATTGATGAAATCAGAAGCTTCCCATACCAGATCTAAGGACATGATAGCTCCTAAAAAAATCATAAATATGTAACCAAAGCGGTAAATGCTTATTCTTTTTGTTCCGAATAAGTATCTTACCGCTTTTTCACCAAAATAAGACCAACCAATCAAGGTTGCCATAGCAAAGGCGATTAAAGATACGGATAGCATACCAGTTCCTAAGAGCGGCAGCTGTGCAAAAGCAGCTGTCGTTAGTTCGCTATAATTTAATCCTTTGATGGATTCAGGTAGCTTTAGTATGGTTGAGATAATAACAATCCCTGTGATGGCACACATCACAACCGTATCCCAAAAGGTTGCACTCATGGAGACTAAGGATTGTTCTCTGGGATCTTGGTTTTTTGTATCCGCAGCTGCAATTGCAGCGGAGCCAAGACCAGCTTCGTTGGTAAACAGTCCTCGTGAGATACCATATCTTGCAGCAAGCTGAAAGCTTCCACCAATGAGTCCACCTGCAATTGCGCTTGGGGCAAAAGCTGCTTGAAAAATTACTTTAATGGATTCTAGGAGGTATTGATAGTTCAGGCAAAGTATAAAAAAACATCCCAGTACATAAAATAAAGCCATAGCAGGTACAAGTTTCATACAAAATTTTTGGATCCAAGAAACACCGCCTATAATAACTAAGCCAATTACCAAAGCGGTAACGATGCCAGTGATATAAGGTGAGACACCATAGCTGGATGCAACATCTGAGATAGCATGGGACTGGGTGGAACATCCCATACCATAGGCTGACAGTATGGTACATATGCTGAATATCACAGCTAAAGGTTTGTTTTTCAATCCATGTTCCATGGCATACATAGGACCGCCATGATAGTTACCATTATGGTCTTTGACACGGAAGAATATACCTAAGTAGCATTCAGCATAGGTGGTTGCCATACCAAAGATTCCGGTAAGCCAGCACCAAAAGACAGCTCCTGGGCCTCCGAGTGCAATAGCGGTAGAAACACCTATAATATTACCAGTTCCTAAGGTAGCGGCGAGGGTTGTGGTTAAAGTAGAAAAACTACTGGCATTCCCATGAGCATCTGTTTCGGAAGAAAGGGACAAACGTATTGCTTTTTTGATTTTTCTTTGAACAAAGTGCAAGGAATATGTAAAGTAGAGGTGGGTACCAAGTAATAAGATAATCATTGGTCCACCCCATAGAAATTGATTGATTGATTCAAGACTGGCTAAAAGATAATTCATGTTATCCTCGTCATAGAAGTTTGTTCATACTATCTTATGATGGAAAGATGGCAACTATGAATTAGTATAACTTACCATAATAATTTTATAGGGATTCGATAATAATAATACCAAGATAAGTAATGAAAAACAGTACTTAACAAGACATGAAAAATCTTTTTGAAAGTTCATTTATCTTAAAAAACTTTTCATAAATAAGTCTTAACTTATTATATGCAAAACGGATGAAAACATCATGATGATAATTGAATTGATAAGAGAAATTACATTGACTTCGATAAGTAATGAAGAGTAGTTGCTTATCGAATTGCTTAGAGTGTTTAATCATAGTCGTATGATAACGATCAATAAGCGCTCATAAACTATACAATTTCACGGAGGTGAATTTTATGACAAGTAACAATCAATCAGGTACTAGCCAAATGGCAGTTCCAGAGGCAAAAGAAGCTATGGATCGCTTCAAAATGGAAGTTGCTTCTGAATTAGGTGTTCCATTAAAACAAGGTTATAATGGAAATTTAACAAGTGCTCAGAATGGTTCTGTTGGCGGTGAAATGGTTCGCCAGATGATTAAGAAACAGGAAGAGTCTATGTCAGGTAAATAGTCATAGGACGAAGATAGAAATTATAGAATTCTAAACAAAGGCGCTTTTGGTGCAGAATTGCATCAGAAGCGCTTTTTAGGTTACTAGCTAGGGTGTCAAAGCCTATTTACATAATGACATCAGCGATTACACAAAGCAGAAGACTCATGCTTCGATTACAATATATAAGATGTTCTAATTAACTTATAATTTGATCTAGGCATATCATAAAACAGATAACTCGCTACGCTCAAACAGATCTGTTTTTTGATATAAATCAAATTATAAGTTAAAAGAACATCTAATATATCTCCATAGGCGCATTCATTCTTCTTCTTTGTGTAATCGCTTACGAACTTGTTTGGAAGGGGCTTTGACACCCTAAGCATGAAACTCTTCAAATACCTCAAAAACTTTTATTATTGTGCTCAAAAATAAATTATGATAATATAAATGTATATGGGCAAAAAAAATGCCAAACATTAATATGAGGAGCATAAGTATGGGTAAATATTTTGGAACCGATGGTTTTCGTGGGGAAGCTAATATAGATTTGACAGTCGAGCATGCATATAAAGTAGGTCGTTATTTGGGCTGGTATTATGGTAAGGGGCAACGCGCTCAGGTGGTGATTGGTAAAGATACAAGAAGATCTAGCTATATGTTTGAGAATGCCTTAACTGCTGGTTTAACTGCTAGTGGTGCTGATGTTTATTTATTACATGTAACACCAACACCAAGTGTATCTTATGTGGTTCGTAGTGAGGGCTTTGATTGCGGTATCATGATATCTGCTAGTCATAACCCATATTATGATAATGGAATCAAAGTTATTAATGGAAGCGGATATAAACTTGAATCAGAAGTAGAGGAATTAATTGAAGCTTATATTGATGGGAAGGTGGATGAACTTCCATTGGCAACCGGTGAGAATATTGGTAAGACCGTAGATTACTCTATGGGAAGACATCGCTACATCGGTCATCTGATCTCCCTGGCAACTAGATCATTTGCTGGTGTTAAGGTTGGTTTAGATCTTGCGAATGGTTCAGCAACTTCTGTTGCGAAAGGGGTGTTTGATGCTTTAGGTGCGAAAACATATGTAATTAGCTCAGAACCTAATGGGATTAACATCAACACAGAATGTGGTTCTACTCATATGGAAAAATTACAGCAATATGTAATTGAGAATGGGTTAGATATTGGTTTTGCTTATGATGGAGATGCCGACCGTTGTCTGGCTATAGATGAGACGGGACATATCATGGATGGGGATGCTATCATGTATCTTTGTAGTGTCTATATGAAAGAAAAAGGTGAGTTAAAGACCAATACTTTAGTAGCTACTATTATGTCGAATATGGGTTTGTTTAAAGCATTGGATGCAAAAGAGATTGACTATGTGAAAACAGCGGTTGGTGACAAATATGTTTATGAGAATATGTTAGCAAACGGCCATGTAATCGGTGGAGAACAGTCAGGACACATTATTTATAACAAATATGCGACCACTGGTGACGGAGTATTAACCTCTCTTAAAGTAATGGAGGTTATGCTGGAGAGAAAGTGCAAAGCGTCTGAATTGACAAAAGAGCTTACTATATATCCACAAGTACTTAAGAACGTGCGTGTTTCTGACAAAAAGGTTGTAAGAGAAGATGCAGACATCATAGCGGCTGTGAAAAGGGCAGAGGAGGAACTTGGATTGGATGGACGAATCCTTGTACGCGAAAGCGGTACGGAACCAGTAATTCGAGTTATGGTAGAAGCTAAGACGGATGAGATTTGTAATTATCATGTGGACTCAGTGATTAAAGTCATGATGGAAAAAGGATACTGTACAGTTAACTAGACCGTATGATACGTAGGCAGAATCCTTATTACTAGACACTTTTGTAAAAAAAAGTGGCATTTGTTATCATGTCATGTTATAATGGAAGAATGTCAGCAATGTGGTATTGGATAAAAGCGTTAAATTTTTAGAGCATCGAGAAGCACGTAGTGGTTCGAGTTGTTCAGTGCCAACATGAGTGTTTATTCATGTTGTGTGCATTGGCATCTTTTAGATGCCACATAACTGTGAAGGTACTGAACAGTTAAAGTATACAATAAAAGCAAAGTTTGCTATATTTAAGGAGGACTTAACTAATGAGTTGTAAGGTAGAAGATTTAGGAAAGAATATGGTGAAGCTTACTATAGAAGCTACAGCAGAGGATTTTGAAAAAGCGATTGAGAAAGCGTACCAGAAAAA